>NZ_JBQSVP010000034.1:0-27858 GCF_052376345.1 Psychrobacter sp. AOP5-GZ1-6
TAGTATATATAACTTATCAACCAAGCTAGGATCTTGAGCTTGCCAGGCTTGCTGAATTTGTACGAAGGACAGACTCATAGAAATTTGCCTTAATTTTTATTTTGTCAGCTTACAATGAATTTTTTGGTAAAATTTTGCTTTACTATGTAACCGTGTTTTACAAAAAACATCAAGAACTTTTGTCATAAAATAAATAGCTAGCGACAACAGATGTCGCAACGAAAGAAACCTGTTAATTATGTATTGACAGTACTTACTGTTATAAGGCAGAATTAACGGGTTGTGAGATTTAGCGTTTCACCGTTTACGGTGAGGGGCGACGTTGCGTCGTCCACGAGTCAAGCCATTACATTTTACCCAAGGAAGACTGTTTCAGTCCTGCTAATACCTAGATAAAGGCCCTAGTGTCATTAGCTCGCTGGCGCAATCACGCAATCGTGATTGAGCTAATGCACTAGGGCCTTTATCTAGGTGCAGTCCAGTGAGTCTTCCATGTACCAGGTCATGAGGTAGATTACACAACACTGAATGAATCATGATTATAATGACATTCAAGGCCTTTAAAACAAAACCGGAGTAGAGCTGTTTATTCAGCGCTACTCCGGTTTTTTATTGCCTGCTTGAGGTCTTACGACTCACTGAACTATTTATTCCAATAATTATCAGGATATTCAGGCAGCTCGACCAATATATTACGCAGCGACTTTGACCATTGACGACGAATTTGATTGAAATAATCGTCACTCTCATCGATACGGCGACCCTCAGGCATCTCTAAGCTGTCACTGTTATAGATCACAAAGTCTATCGGCATACCCACTGACAAGTTTGAGTGAATAGTTGAGTCGAATGAAAGCATCAAGGCCCGTGCGGCATGCTGTATATCGGTGTCGTATGTGACCGAGCGATCTAGAATAGGCTTGCCGTACTTGCTTTCGCCTAACTGAAAAAATGGTGTGTCTTTGGTGGCTCTAATACAATTACCCTCAGGGTAAATCATATATAACTCATGCGGCTGGCCTTTTATTTGACCACCCAACATAAACGAGCTGGTAAACCGACTGCCATCATTATCGTTGGCAACTTGTTTTGCATGATTCATCACGTTACGCATACATTCGCCTACCATTTGGGCTGCATCAAATAACGTCAGTGCGGTATTGAGGTTGCTTTCATAACGCTGGTCAATATCATTCTGCAACTTGGTAAATACGGCTTGTGAGGTGGCTAGACTGCCTGCGGTTTGTAGTACCATGACGCGTTCGCCTTCAATGCCATACTGATATAACTTTCTAAAGGTTGATATATGATCAACGCCTGCATTGGTGCGCGTGTCACTAGCGAAAACCATGCCTTCTCTTAGGCGAATGGCAGCACAATAAGTCATAAAACATCCTGATTGTAATTGATTTAATTTAAAAGAGTTACAAGATAACCGAAGTTAACGTTGTAACTCTCTTATAGTGGATTGGCTATAGTAATCGTAAAGTAGAGTCGTTAATGATTGTCCTATGATAGTCGTTTGACTAGCACTTGGCTATAAAGGTTCTCATAGCCGCCGCCCATTCTGACACCGCGGACAGGAGCTGTGTCTAAATAGTCTCTACCAATGGCGACGTAGACGTGAGAGCTTGGTTGAAACAATTGGTTGGAGATATCAAAGGTATACCAGTAGCCGTCTAGCCAAACCTCTGCCCACGCATGGCTTGCCATATGGTTTTCGGTATCGTCATACAGGTAGCCTGACACATAGCGGGCTGGAATATGCTGATCACGGCAGCAACCCAAAAACACATGAGTGTGATCTTGGCATACGCCAGCGCTCGTTGCAAAAGACTCAGCAGCTGTCGTACCTACATGAGTCACATCTTTCACAAACGGCATTTTCATGATAAGTGCATTGGCCATCGATTTGAGACTGTCATGGGTGGGGTTTTTTAGATAGGGCGCGGCAAAATCGCGCATCTCTTGTGAACATTTGGTCAAAGGTGTTTGTACGGTAAACAGTAGGTAGGGGACATGAGCCATATCCTCTAAACGTTTGGTCTCTATATCGATTTCAACGATACCGGATGCTTGCATTTGCAAATTATTATGCGCTTCATTACGGCTTAGCGTGAGCCAGTCATTACCAAACCCATCCTTTTGATTGGTTGCCACTTTAGGGAGCATTACTTCCCATTTATGGATAATTTGATGAGGCATCTGCATTGGAGTCATGCGTATATATTGGACACTGCGCTGTGCAAGCTCACCGTAATAATAGTTGGTTTGGTGGCTGATTTGAAGTTTCATGATAGCTTCCTATTTTCTGTTTATTTCATATGTATAATCAATCTCATATAAATCGAATACAGGATCAGGCTCGCTTAGTTTGTTCTTGTTAATGCTTTTACGTGCCTGCCTTGTTTTGTTTTTAAATACTATTAAATTGACTATATCATTAGCGCTTTTCATCATTTTATGGCTAGGGCGTGTCACCAATTAGATTATGAGCATTAAAATGAGATAAATTGATGCTAAACAAGGAAAAACTCGCAGTGAATATGAATATATTGACAAGCGTTTTGACACCGTTTAACGAAAGTTTAGCCATTTTAAAGCTTGGTGGTGTGTCAAAAAGTATGCTGATTAAAACTTGAACAATTTTTGAAGCCTTGAAAGCCCTATAGAATCAGAGAACTTAGCATAGATTTCTTATTGACTTCTATCGCCAGCATACTTTTTAGAACACCACCTAAAGCTTTAAATTGCATCAATGTGCTAATTGATGACATGCCTAGACACCTTGACGCAAAATGATATTAAACTCTTTACTAATCAGCTCAAAATCGCTAAATTTCTTCGATCGAATCATTTGGTTGGCCAAACGTGTCAGCTCGCGCCAGCGCGTGTTTTCCGGCAACTCATTGATCCAATACTTAAATTCAAGACTGACTTCTATTGAGTCCTCTTCTAATAGCACAGCCCGCTCAAGCTGCTCAAAATGACGACCTAATTGCCAAAAGCAAGTCACTGTCGGATGCTCTTGTTTCATAGCGGCATTACAGGCATGTAGCTGCAAGGTTGCAGCCCGATAAGTGCCAGCACTTGAGAGACGCTTAATCAAGTTGTATAACTCAGCGGTGTCTTTACCAATGACGCCTTTTGCTTCCTGTACATTGTCATCTATCGATTGAACGATGTTCGGTATGATGTTTCGCTCCAAATCAGACATCATCTGTGCTTTCATGGTTTTAGACGATTCGTTTATATCTGCATTAAAACCTAAGTGACTGATTAAATGCTTAAGCTGTGATTTTTTAAAATTATCTTTGACCAGTTTTTTCATGACATCATCATAGTAATACAGCCGCTCGCTGTATCGACCTAGCCATATGAGATAACTGGCGGTGGAGAGTAGTAGTATCATCGGTGCATCGTCTAGCATCTCATAGCCTGCTTCTAGCGGCTGGACACGATCATAATAGTTGGCGTGATCTGAGGTGTTGACGTCTGATGATAAAGGCGAGCACTTGCAGTTTGTTTTTTTGGTGGAAGACTTTAAGTTACTGTCATCGATAACCCAAGTGTCTTTGATGCCGCCACCTTGTGAGGAGTTGACGACCAATGAGCCTTCAACCATCGCCACTCGTGTTAAGCCGCCTGGTACGATATCGACGGTTCCATCACCATGGCTTAATATAAAAGGTCGTAAGTCAATGTGTCTTGGTGCAATACCATCACTGACCGCTGTTGGGTAGTAGATAGTGATATCGTCGGCTGGGCAATAAACCCCGCTGGGTTTTCTAACAGACGCACACGGTAATCTTCAATCTCTTGTTTGGTCGATGTTGGTCCTATAAGCATACCGTAGCCACCAGAGCCTTGTGTTTCTTTGACCACCAAATCACCCAGATTGGCGAGCACGTATTCAAGATCATCAGGTTTGCGGCATTGGTAGGTTTCAATATTTGGCAGGATGGGTTTTTCACCCAAATAAAACTCAATCATATCTGGGACAAATGGATAGAGACTTTTGTCATCGGCGACGCCAGTTCCCGGTGCATTGACAATGACCACGTTGCGAGAACGGTAAGCACTCATGAGTCCTGACACGCCCAAAATAGAATTGGAAGAAAACGCCAGTGGGTCAATATAAGGATCGTCAATACGGCGATAGATAACATCGACCTGCACCTTACCGCGAATCCCCTGCATATAAACCTTGCTGTCCTCGACGATTAGATCATAACCATGAACCAGCGGCACATTCATCTCATGTGCCAAAAATGCATGCTCATAATAAGCACTGTTGAAACGCCCTGGGGTTAAGATAACAATTTGTGGGTCGTATTTGCTGGTAGAGCTGGCTAGACAGGCTTTGAGACGTTTGGGGTAATCACTGATACCTAAGATGGGTGTGTCTTCAAATATATCAGACAATAACATCTCTGATATATTGCGGCTCTCTAACATATACGAGACGCCAGATGGTGTGCGCAGATTGTCCTCTAATACACAGAATTTGCCAGATTCGTCTCGGATTAAATCGATACCACTGATATGTGAGTAGATAGCTTTGTCAAGCTCAATACCCATCATCCATGGTTCATAGCAGCCACTTGCATAGACATAAGCATCGGGGACAACCCCTTCTTTCATAATAGCTTGGTCATGATAGATATCATGCAAGAAAGCATTGAGGGCAGTGATGCGCTGTTTACATCCAGCCTCTACTTGCTGCCATTCGCTAGCGGAGATGACACGCGGAATGATATCAAACGGAATCATTCGTTCAATATTTTTGGCATCACTATACACCGTAAATGTCACACCTTTACGGTAAAATATGTCAGCGGCTTGTTCGTTTAAATGGTTGAGGGAATCGAGGTTGATGTCATTTAGCCAATTGCCAACAGATTTAGCAACAGGGCGATATTGACCTTTACTGTCTTGTAATTCGTTAAATATCTTAGGCGGGCTGGGCGTTTCGGATGGTTGTTTTTGCAGTCGGTCTTTAACGGCTGCTTTGGTGGTAGCCGCGCTCTGTGTCTGACTTTGCGTTTTGCCTTGATTTTGGGATTGAGATGATTTTTGCTCCATAACGACCTCACGTATTCTAGGTAACCTCTCCACTGTTATGGGTAGACCAGTCTGTACAATATACCCAAAAAACAGTCCGTGTCTGATTTAAACTATACAACGTATACTGAGTAACATACAACAAGCGTTAGACAATAGGTTTTAAATAAGTTTAACTAAATTGTAATAAATTTAATCAAACGTGAGCCAGTGCACTGATAACGTATTGATAAGTGTGTACTGAAGTAAGTAATAGGACGAGAGGGTAGACATGAAGTTTTGTAAGCAAATGTTAGGGCTGGCAAGTATAGGGATTACTACTATTGCTCTGAATGGTTGTGCTAATGAACCAACACAAGCGACTTTGCCTACGGGTAGCACAGTGATTGCTTTAGGCGATTCACTGACGTATGGTTATGGTGCCAGTCCTGAGACAGCTTATCCTGCGGTCTTGGCAACCATGACGAAATGGCGTCTGGTGAATGAAGGGGTTAACGGTGATACCTCTGCTGATGTGCTGGCACGAACGGATCAAGTCATTAATCAAAATCCTGATTTGGTATTGCTCAGTGTCGGTGGCAATGATGTGTTGCAGCAGTTACCTCCCAATACCACAACTGCCAATATCACAGCGACTATCAATCAGTTAAAATCGGCTGATATCCCCGTCGTGCTGATCTCACAACCTTATTTCAGTGCCAGTGCGCTGTTTGGCAAAGCCAGTGACAACCCTATTTATGAAGATATTGCCGAATCAGAAGGGGTGCCGCTATATGCCAATGGCTGGTCAAAGATACTGTCAGACGATGCGTTGAAATCTGATAAAATCCATGCCAATACCGCAGGGTATCGACAATTTTCAGAAGGTCTGTATAACTATTTGCAAGAAGTAGGAATGTCTAACTAAGTATTTGTTTTTATAAGTATTATCGTCTTTTTTGATGTTCTTCTAATTATTGTTGTTTTCATAATCTTATGGATGTAGGGTAAAAGTATATGTTTAACCTCATAAAAGACTGGCGCGAGCAGCGCATACTGGATAATAGTGAGTTTAGTACCACTGATTGGGTGCAAGCTGCCAAGCGTATAGCAATACTTGATAGACTAGATGAAGATGAGATGAAGCGACTGTTTGATCTTACAACTTGATCTTACAACGTTGTTTTTGGCTGATAAATCTATCACCGGTGCTCAAGGGTTTGAGGTGACTGACACCGTTAGACAATCGATTGCTTTGCAAGCCTGTTTGCCGATTCTAAACCTAAGCCTTGAGTGGTATGCTGGCTGGTCATCTATTATCATTTATCCCAGCTCATACAAAAGCGACACAACCACGGTGGATGAGTTCGGTATCGTCCATCAAGGTAGTCAACACCGTAGCGGAGAAGCGTGGCTACGTGGACCTGTGATCTTGTCATGGAAAGATGCCAAACACTCAGGTGAGCGTGATGG
Source organism: Psychrobacter sp. AOP5-GZ1-6 (assembly GCF_052376345.1). Lineage (NCBI taxonomy): Bacteria > Pseudomonadati > Pseudomonadota > Gammaproteobacteria > Moraxellales > Moraxellaceae > Psychrobacter > Psychrobacter sp. AOP5-GZ1-6. The sequence continues at coordinate 6,517 of NZ_JBQSVP010000034.1, forward strand.
GCACAATGTCGTCATTCATGAGTTTGTTCATAAGCTCGATATGATGAATGGCAGCGCCAATGGCTTTCCACCGTTGCAGCATGATACTGATCGCACTCAGTGGACTAAGGTGATGACGCGAGATTTTGCAGACTTTCAAGTTCATCGAAAGTCGGGATTAGATCGTTATGGTGCGAGTAATCCAGCAGAATTCTTTGCAGTATTGAGTGAGGTGTTTTTTGAGACACCGCAAAACCTGATTGATGCTTATCCGGATATTTATGACATCATGGTCAAATTCTTTCGTCAGACGCCACTATAAATAATTCTTGAAGCTTTCTCTAAAACAGTATGAACGTATATATTAGGATTAAAAAACTGAGATGATTACTGCGATAAATGACGATATGGCAACAGTAGAGATCTATGAAAGTGCTGATGGAAAGGCGCAAGTAGATGTGCGCTTTGAGCAAGAGACAGTTTGGCTGTCACAAGCACAAATGACTGAGCTGTTTGGCCGCGATCAATCAGTGATCTCTCGCCATATTAATAACGCCATAAACGATGAAGAAATCGCTGAAAAAAGCAATATGCAAAAAATGCATATTGCAAATTCAGATCGTCCAGTAACCTTTTATGACCTAGATGTGGTTATATCAGTAGGTTATCGCATCAAATCTCCTCAGGGAGTGCAGTTTAGACGTTGGGCAACGCAGCGTCTGCGTGAGTACTTGGTACAAGGTTATACGCTCAATCAACAACGCTTCGATAAAAACTCAAGCGAGCTACAACAAGCGTTAAATCTAATCAAAAAAACTGCGCAAAGCCCCGAGCTAAAAACCGATGAAGGACGCGGACTGGTTGAGATTATCAGCCGTTATACGCAGACGTTTTTATGGTTACAGCGCTATGATGAAGGTTTGCTTGACAGTCCCGCAGGACAAGATGGTGGCATACTCCCCAATACGACTGAGGCGATGGCAGCGCTGACGAATTTGAAAGCGCAGCTGATAGACAGGGGTGAGGCAACTGAATTATTCGCTAAGCCTCGTGGTGATGGCTTGGACAGTGTATTGGGCAATTTAGAGCAAACGGTCTTTGGTGAGCCTGCGTATCCGACTATCGAGAGTAAAGCGGCGCATCTACTGTATTTTATGGTAAAAAACCATCCCTTTACCGATGGCAATAAACGCAGCGGTGCTTTTTTGTTCGTGGATTTTTTACACCGTAACCATCGGTTGCTAAATGACAAAGGTGACATGGTTATCAATAATACCGGGCTTGCAGCATTAACCTTACTGGTTGCGGAATCTGACCCCAATCAAAAAGAAACCTTGATTAAGCTAATTATGAATATGTTGTCATTAGAGGGCTAATCCACAAAATTTCTATTAAAAGCCATATCGACAACCGTATCAAAAACCATGCAACCTGACATACAACATGAGTTGCAAAATATATACTTATATTTGAATATATGCTGTATTTACAAGCAGATAGAGTAGGATGCCCGTTAACAATCAGCTTATAAGCTTGTTAGGTTAGTCGTTTTATATACTCTAAATCGTCCATTGGTCACTAATAATCGCTACAAGATAACGCTTTCCCTGATAGCTATCAAACACCAAACGCATCGCACGCCAATCCATGCCACCATATTCTTCGCTACCGCTACTATAAAACTCAACGAAATCAGAGTTTTGATATATTTTGTTTAAGTTATCAATACTGTTGCCCATAGCTTGGCTGTTATTAAGGGTAATCGTAGGGTTGTCATTAAAGGCGCTTGCATTGACCCAAGTGCGCAAATAGTCAGGCAATGGCGTGACAAGTAAGTCACCAATGCCGTCTTTTTCGCCCCAAGTGAAGCGAATATTGGACTCATGTAGATATTGTAGGTATTGAGCACGGCTAAAGACTTTATCTGATTCTGGGCGAATATACGCATACATTGAGAATCGAACGCCGCGTGTTGGGTGGATATCGTTAGCAATACTGGCATAGTCGCCATTGGCCAGCGCTTGCTGAATGCGTAAGGATTGCTGTTCCAGTGTTTGTTGATTTATAACAGCCGTGTCGATGCCTGAATTGTTTTGATTTATGCTATTTTGATCTGTATTATTTTGAACGATGTTCTGCGGCGTGCTCATAATAGATTGAGATTGACAGCCAGCCAATAATAATGGCAATGCAAACATCATGCTCAATGCTGAGGTCGTAGATAATTTCGTCATAAAAATATCCTTAACGTGAATAAGACTATTATTTATAGTAACAGTACACAGAAATAAATTCTCAAGAATAAACTGGCTAATAAATTTAATCAGCGTATATTTTATAACTTAGTGATAGCAGATAGCCAGAATGAGAACGCTGTAAGTGCTATATAAAAGCTTTATTATAAATCACCAAAACCCGTTGGTTTGTTTTCGCATAATGTATATTATGTTAAACTAAGGGTACCATACAATAAGTTCATGGGATTATAATTATATGATAAATCCCTATAAAGATTGGTTGATGATTGATTAATTCTCATACGTATTACCTATTCATAAAGTCATCTTCATCACCACTAATACAGTTACTAGCTGAGCTGTCTTAAGGAGTTAATGTACAGAGCTATCATTAATCCTATTGTATTTGTAATCGAGCTTAACGTATTAAACCATGTCGCTAGTTAACCTGTTTGATAAACTTGTTCTACTCATCATTGCTAAGTTTACTACCTTCATACTGCACAATAAGCCCTCTGAATAATCTGTCACTCCTAATCATCACCTAATAAACAAATCACTCATCAATCGATTGTTGGTAGCTTAGCCGACTTCCTGATTAATGCGAATGTGCTTGAACTACGTTAGGTACAGAAGTATTAGCCACCAAGTGACAATCAGCTCAAAGTAAAAGCAATAACCCTTCTGAATGCCTATTACTCTATATCATTGATAAGAACGTATACAAGCTCTGATAATGCTCCTACTTGGCATCTCAGTAAGTCCAAGTCTATATACACCTTATAGCTGCTATTATCATAGCTAACTACGTTTCCATTTAGAGTCACCAAAACAGCCTTCCTGATTAGTGAAACATTCATTGGTCTTTTCTAACATCTCTCGTTCTTACTGAGATATCTTAATCTAAAGCATTGAGTTGATACCTTCCAAATTTGCACAGAACAGTACTATCACCCTGATTAAGGTATTCTGTGCGAGTACAGGAGCACGGTTTTTCGTGCAAATATGTCGAAGGACTCTATTGCCAATAGCAAACAGCACTCTTACTTTTAATCTATATGAAGTTTATTCCTTCAAACGCCATATATATCAACAAAAAAATAGCTTACTCCCTCTTTCTCCACTATACTATAATTATCCCCAACCTTCACTTGGGGATAATTGTACCTAAAATACTTAATTTTAAAGGGTTTTATGTCTTAATAGATTAATAACCGTGTCCATTTCAGTGTCCAATAACTATCTATATTTTCCAAAAGATACTTTTTCAGAATTTATAAAGTATGTGCAAAGATTATTCTAAATCTCAGTATAGAGTTAATAGATTAACATTCACAATTTACCTTGCTTATAAAACTTACGGATGTGCATTATGGCTGTCGACAATTTAAATGATATTAATATACTTGAATGCCGAGATAAAGATTACTCGGTTAGTGTCTCAGGTATTGCGGGCCTAAGTATTCGTATTTATCCAAATGGTAAAAAAGAATATTACTTGAGGTACGCTCATCCGCATATCGATGGTAAGCGTCCTAGAATGATGCTAGGTAAGGTCGAAGAAATCAGTCTATATGAAGCTAAGCATAAAGCAGAAAGTATACTTAAGATGGTCGCACAAGGCTCTGACCCTAAAGCTATCCATAAAAAAGAACAAGTCAATAAGTATGCTCATCTAAAGAACGCCACATTTTCTGAAATTACACAAGCGTGGCGAGACCACAAAACATCAAGTCGTAATCGTAGCAATTCTAGAAAGCGTGCGTTTAGTGAATCTACCCTTAAATTTTGGGATTTATGTCTAGGATATATGTGTCGCGAGATTGGCGACTTAAGAATGAACGATATCACGAGCGAGATGATATTAAGTGTGTGTGAGGCGATTCAGAATAATGAAAATCAAGCAACCTTCGTTGGTGCAAGCACTCGGCTTTATACTGAAAAAGTCTTCTCATTCGCTGTTGCAAGAGGATTATGCGATAGAAACATAGCTATTGATACGCGTGGCGAGCTCGCACCTGCCAGCTCAGGCAACCATTTACCAGCCATCACTAAGCCTGATCAGTTTGCCACTCTCCTAAACGATATGTCTAATTTTGAAGGTGCAAGTAAGATTACATTGGAAGCAATGAACTTATTACCATATGTTTTTGTGCGTAGTATCGATTTGCGGTCTATGCGATGGCAAGATATAGATTGGGATAACAAGCTATGGGAGTTTTCTCCTACTAAAGGCGAAGGTCGTGAGGATATGGTATCGCACTTAGTTGTACCTCTAGCCACTCAGGTTATTGAACGCTTACGAAGAATAAAAGCAATTACAGGTCATAAAGAATATGTGTTTGCATCGATGCGTGCCTCAAGCAATAGCTATATTAGTAAAGCGACTCTAGTACAGATATTCCATAGGCTTGGATACAAAGATGTTCAGTGTGCTCATGGATTTCGAGCATCGGCCAAAACATTGCTTATGGAACAATCTGAACTACGTTACTCAGATATTGTGACTGAGCTGCAATTAGGACATCGAATAAAGGATACGCATGGTGGCGCTTATAACCGATTGGATGAAATCGATACTCGAATACTCATGATGCAAGATTGGGCTGACTATATAGATAAGCTGCGAGACTCTGTATGAAAACCACTTTAAGCTGATTATATCATTCAATTTTCATTGCTTTGTAGAGAGTATTAATATAATATTAAATCATAAGAGACACCTATATAAAAGTTCATATATTCGTAGGATTTGATTCAAATGCTGAAAATAAAATCTATTACTCTAAACAACTCAGCTCAGCTTAGTCTATTGTTTGATAGCACTACTACACTTCCCTGCTTATATCCTATGCTTTATATTAATAGCTCATTGAAGTTTAAAAGTGAATCAACACAACGAGCTTACTTGCAGGGCATTAAGCAGTGGTACGAGTTCTGGGAAGAAAAACATAATCAGTCATTCTGCAAGTATTTCCGTGAACATAAATCTAACCCTAATTTGATGATTAAAGAAATAGACAGCTTTATATTATATTTGGAAAATATGCGGGTAGTTGACCAAAAGCTAATTAGATTAGGGAGCAATCCTTCAATTAATTACAATACGCTTGCACATCGTTTGCGGGCTATCCTCAGCTATTTAAACTATTTATTAGATACCTTTAGTCAAGTACACGGTAAATCTATAAGCCCTCAAATAGTTAGATATAAATCTACACTTTCCCAAAAGTCTGATCTTGTCAAAAACTTGTCCTCTAATCACCATAAAGCCCATAAAAATGGGACAAACTTTAAAAGCCTTACAGAGGAAATAAAAGAAGCTCTATATTCTATTATTTCGCCAAAAGCACTAGAACCTTTATTTAAGAGTAAGGAAGCGCAGTTAAGAAACTTTCTCATTGTACATCTGCTCTTAAACTACGGTTTGAGGACTGGCGAGCTGTTACTTTTAACTCTTAACTCAATTAAGACTGATTTAAAAACATGTAATACTTATCTCGTTATAACTGATACACAAGATAGAACAGATAACCGTATATCGAAGCCGCAGATGAAAAACGTTCAATCCGTTCGAACCATATTATTAGAAAAACGTGATGCTCAATTTATTCACATGTATATCAACAATATCAGATCTCGAGATTCTAAAAGTCACATGCTATTTCTATCGTTACAAGCACCCTACGCACCTCTTAGTAAATCAGGTCTTAAAAAGCTCATAGCTACGATAAATGAGAAGATAAAAATATCGATGAAAATAAGATAAATGTAGAAAAATTAATCTCGATTCAGACCTTTATAAACATTGCTTCGCTAAAAAACCTTTGTCAAAGTGAAGGCGAAAAAATACTTTTAAACTCGTTATTTTTATCTATCATAACAGGGTTTCGATCGACTGAAACGATAATGCTGAAGAAAGACTGTTTAATTGAAAGACCTATCTTGGATCCACAGACCAATGAGCCTATAAGTATCAATGGCAAGGTACAATCCATGCTTGGTATACGCTATTATGGCGCAAAAGGGGCTGGCAAGAGAATTCACTGGGTTGAGCCGTCTTCGATTACGCTTGTTAAAAGCATTATACAAAATACCTTGGAGCTTACCGAGCAGTATCGAAAGCACCTAATTTATTTGAGACAGAAAAATTTAAAAGACTTTCTTCCTAAAGGTATTGATGATATTTCTGATGACTTGATCGAGCTAGACGACTTAACTGACCATTTGTTTATTTCAAAAAAACGAACAAGAGGACGTAGTGGTCGAAGAGATGTGATACTAAAGACATTTAAAAGCGCTCAAGTAAAGCCTGATAAACAAAGTGGACTCAAATACTATAGTAAAAAAACTTTAAATGAGTTTATTAAATCAAAAGCGAATTATGATGCTGAAGAACCTATAAATAAAAAGTTCGAATTTGAGGGTAAGCTAGTTGATATTCCCTATGAGGATATTTTGTTTATTGTCCAGCATGGCAGCACTACTCTATCTCGCAATCTTATAAATAAGACAAATATCACTCCATTGGATATAAGTATTATAAATAGTTTCTTAGGTTCAACTAATAACATATCAGTATTTGAAAAATATAGCCTCAATGATAATGATAATAAACCTTCTAAAATAAGTAGTCATATCCCACGCCATAATATTAATACTTTCTTAGCTATTGCTGAAATTTCAGACCATTTGCAAGCAATGCTAATGGGGCGTGTTGATGTTGAACAAAACAAATACTATCAACATTTGAGTATTAAGCAAATCAGTCAAAGTGCTAGTTTAACGAGTAACAATAGTGAATGTCATACCTCTAATGAACTAACGACAACTTCAGATCGTACAGTGGCTACAAACGACACTGTAAAAAGTCCCATAGATGAAGTCCTAGAATATGGCTTGATGCTATTTAGTAACAATCAAGACCTAGAAAACAATCTAAAAAATAATCTGCATACTTTTGATAATACTAATGAGATATCAAACTTTATCGAACAATCTATGGGAGAGGATTACTTTGAAGATATTGCTAAAGCTTTTAATGAATTAGCTCCTACAGAGCCAGACAAGGCAAAAGAACTCATAGATACCCATGCCTACTTACATCCCCTACCCTTTGGCTCGTGTATGCGTAATATATAGTTAGCTGAATGTAAAACTGTTATGGATTTAAACGTGCTACTGGTGTAATTTACTTGCGTGCTGCGTTCCCAGAGGCTGCGCAAAATTCATCCCAGTAGCGCTATGACATTTTTAGAGTGTATCAACTATAGCGGCTCACGGTTGTCCCAAGCGACTAGCGTGCCAGTCAGGTGCGTCCTGTGTCAATTTTACGGTGACAGGCCGTTTGGGCGAACTTGAAAATTTAAGACTTACTAAAGATAGACTGACTGATCAAGCTAAAAGCTTAGCTGATAATTCTGAATTTACACTAAGGATAAAAAAGCAAATTCAGAACCTTGAGGGTTTCGAACAAAAAATTATGGTCGGCTACAGTAATAAAACTCCTGTAAATATATATAGTGCAATAGATACTGAGCATTCCCAGCCAAAGACACTTGCTGAACTATTTTCACTAGAATACGAAAAGATAAAAGCTAATGATGAGGAAGAAAGCAAATGTTAAGAGGTAGTGAGCTTAATGAAGCTATCGAGAACGAGCTTAAAGAAATGGTACAAGAAGGCATTAAAAAGGCCCCTATTTCAAATACTGCTCTACATAAGAGACTAATTGCCAAAGGGCATATTAAAGGGGGTCTGAGTACGCTTAGCACTAAAGAACGTAAAGCATTAATTCAAAAATACACCATGGAGCAGCTCTTACCATTGAACTTGAATGAAAAAGAAGAGCAGCTATACGTCAATAAAAAGACACGTCAAGCTCTTCTTGACACCAATAAAGGATTAAAAGAGAGGATAGCTGAACTTGAAGATGAGCTGAATCAAAATACTGTTACCCTCGTAGAAATTATTAATCAAGTAAAGTTGAAAACTAATCTTGAGCTAGATGACTTACTTTCACCCTACTTAATATCTGAACTCAAAAGTCAGTCTAGGGCGTGTTGAACATTGGATATAAATTTCTGGCAAAAAAAATAGCGAACGGTTAATCTTTAAGTTCTCACACAAAAAAGATATCGTTCGCTATGCCTCGCACCATGCTCAAAGATGAACACTGGACAAGACTAAGACCCATATTACTAGAACTTAATATCTATGACAAAGGAAATCTTAGACAAACGGTTGAAGGCGTGCTTTATCGCATGCGTGTTGGCTGCCCTTGGCGCGACTTACCCGAGTATTTTGGCAAGCCTAATACCATCTATAAAGCTTACCAGCGCTGGTTTCGCAGTAATAAGCTGATTGCATTATTTACGTTACTGATCAAAGATGCAGACCTTGAGTGGGTCTTCATTGATGGTACTCATATCAAGGCGCATCAGCACAGCAGTGGTGGCAATGAGAACCTACAATCCATTAGCAAAAGTGTGGCAGGACGTGCCACTAAAATTCATCTAGCGGTCGATGCTCATGGCAATCCGATTACCTTTATCTTGTCAGATGGCACAACCCACGATGTCAAAGTCGCACCTGATTTAATAGATAAGGTTAATTTGAGTAATACAGAGGTTTTATGTGCCGATAAAGGCTATGATTCTGATGCACTACGAGCCCATATTGAACAAGCAGGGACGCAGGATAACATCCCTCGAAAACGAAACACTCAGTCTTCTAACGACCATATGGACTGGGACTTGTATAAAGCCAGGCATCTAGTAGAAAATGCTTTCGCTAAGCTAAAGCAGTATAGGGCGGTTGCCACCAGGTTTGATAAGCTCAAGCAAAGTTATGAAAATACGGTCGCGCTCGCTTGTGCTTATATCTGGCTCAAATTATGAATGTTCAACACGCCCTAGTCTGTTTTGCTCCTTGACCTGTTCAAGTTACAATAGAGTTTACACTCAAGGACATCATTTAGAGGTAAGCAACATCGCTAGATACAGATATTTAAGGCTAATAGTTGTAGAGTAACCCCTTATAAGAATAGTTTAGTGTTTTACAGTAAAAATTTGATTTTAGTCTGCCATTTTTTATCCTGCTATATTTTATTCATACTTGTTTTATTTAGAGAATCTATTAATGAGTGAAGTTTTATCACTGTCCCAATTAGAGCAATACCTGTCAAAAGCTGCTTGGATCTTAAAAGGTCCCGTCGATGCCTCAGATTTCAAGGTGTATCTCTTCCCCCTTCTATTTTTCAAACGTATCTCTGACGTTTATGACGAAGAATACCAACAGGCTTTAGCAGAGTCTGACGGTGATATTGAATATGCATCAATGCCAGAAATGCACCGATTTGAAATCCCAGAAGGCTGCCACTGGAACGATGTACGCGAAACCACTACTAATGTAGGTCAAGCCATCGAACAGGCGCTGCGCGGTATTGAGCAAGCCAACCAAGACTTTTTGTACGGTATCTTTGGTGATGCTCAGTGGAGTAATAAAAATAAGCTGCCAGATAAGCTACTGATTGATCTAATTGAGCATTTTTCACAGTATCGTTTAGGTCATGAAAATGCCAATCCAGATATGCTAGGTAATGCCTATGAATATCTAATCAAGCACTTTGCTGACCTAACCAATAAAAAAGCAGGTGAGTTTTACACGCCGCGATCAGTAGTGCATTTGCTAGGACTTATTCTTGATCCGCACGAAGGTGAATCTGTCTATGATCCTGCCTGTGGGACCGGAGGTATGCTATTAGAGTGTGTCGATAACCTGAAACATAACGGCGAAGACTTTCGTACGCTTAAACTCTATGGCCAAGAAAGAAATCTGACATCCAGTGCTATTGCACGTATGAATATGTTTTTACACGGTATAGAAGATTTTGAAATTCTACGTGGTGACACCTTACGCGAGCCCGCCTTTTTTCAGGCCGATGGTTTAAAAACCTTTGATTGTGTCATAGCCAACCCGCCATTCTCCTTAAAAGATTGGGGCGCGGATAATTGGGCTGATGATCCCTATGGGCGCAATATTGCTGGCGTGCCACCTAAAGGTAATGGCGACATGGCTTGGGTACAACACATGGTTAAATCCATGAATAGTACAGGCCGTATGACCGTGGTATTGCCTCATGGTGCCCTATTTCGTAAAGGTGCTGAAGGTAAAATCCGTAAAGCACTATTAGATCAAGATATTTTAGAAGCCGTCATCGGCTTAGGTCCTAATGTATTCTATGGAACCCAGTTAGCCGCTTGTGTCATGGTCTTCAAACAAAACAAAGATGCCGATAAAAAAGGCAAGGTGCTCTTTATCGACGCTTCTGAACAAATACGTGTGGGACGCGCTCAAAATCACCTAGAGCCAGAGCATGTTCAGCAAATATACCAATGGTATAGCGATTTCCAAGATGTTGAGAACTACGCTAAGGTCGCCAGTTTTGCAGACTTAAAGGAAAACGATTTTAATCTCAATATTCCACTCTACGTAGAAAAAATCATTGAAGACAACTTGCCTAGTGTGGAAGAAGCTATGAGTGACCTAAAAGAAGCTTGGCAAGCCAGCCTAGAAGCAGAAGATAAGTTTAAAACTATACTAAAAGGATTCTTATAATGGCATATTCAAGCCTATCTATCAGGCAGCTGATTAAAGATATTAACTCTAACAAATACTACTTGCCTGCCATACAAAGAAAGTTTGTTTGGGGCGAAGAAAAAATATGCAGATTGTTTAATTCTATTATGCAGGACTACCCGATTGGAACTTTCTTATTTTGGGAATTAACAGCTCAGAAAGCCAATGAATATACGTTTTATGAATTTCTTAAGAATTATCATGAGCGTGACTCTAAAAACCAACTAGTTAACTACGACTTTCCTTTTGAAATTCGTGGCGTATTGGATGGACAGCAGCGTATTAGTTCAATGTATATTGCTCTTCAAGGTGTGTATTGCACTAAGAGGAAATATGCAAAGAGCACGAACAATAGCGCATACCCCGAACGTAAAATGTATATAAACTTATTGAATGATGATTATGAGTTTAAATTCTTAACCGACAAAGATGCTCAAAATAGTAAAAGCGGTTACTTTTATCTTGTTAGAAATATTTTAAGTGAGCTCGAAGATTCGGATGCTGACTCTGACAATATTGTTGATGAGCTAATAGAGATTGATCCTAGTAGATCAGATCTGTTAATCGAAAATAGAAGACAAGCAAAAAAGATAATTAATCGGTTACTCAATAAGTTTAATGATGATCAGTTAGTGAGTTACTTCAAGATCATTAATAAAGACCTAGATGATATCTTAGATATTTTTGTACGCGTTAATAGCGGCGGGACGATACTATCAAAATCTGATCTTCTATTCTCTACCTTAGTGGCACACTGGGAAGATGGTCGTGACCAAATTGAGAAACTTATATCTGATATGAATGGCGAAGACGGTCTGTTCAATTTCAATACAGATTTTTTGATGCGGACATGCTTATTTCTTGTAGATGCCCCAATGAACTTTAAGGTGCAGACCTTTAACTCTACGAACATCAATAAGATAAAAGATAATTGGGACTATATTCGCAAGGCCCTAATAGATGCAGCAGCAATGCTAAGAGAGTTTGGCTTTAATAAGAAGCGATTATCCTCCAACTATGCTGCAACTCCATTGGCCTATTACTTATACAAAGGTGGAAAGGTAGATCCTACAGCTAAACAAGAACTAAGAAAATTGATTGTACATAGTCTCTTGAAGCAGGTTTATAGTGGTCAGGCAGATACCGCACTAAGCGGTTTACGTGATGGCTTAAGAATAAAGGCCGACAATGGTGATACATTCATACTTAAAGACGCTAAGTTTGATTTTTCTGTATATAAACATACGAAAATGTCAGGTGGCAAAAAGCTAACAATTGATACCACGGACATCGAAAACTTCTTAGAGTACAAAAAGGGTGCGTTTTCATTCTTATTACTCTCGACGCTTTATCCAGACTTAAGGTTAGATCAAATATCATTTCACCAGGATCACATGCATCCTCACAGCAAATTTAAGCCCTCACTATTGAAAGCAGTTGGAATAGACGGTGAAACTATCAAACAATGGCAAGATATGAGAGACCAAGTGCCTAACTTGCAGTTACTCGAAGGCCGGGAAAATACTGTCAAACAGGCTACTGATCTCTCTAAATGGGTTAACGATAAAACTGATGATGCAACTTATTACCGAAAGCGAAATTACATCTTAGATGAGCAGTCATTAGAGCTAGCAGATTTCGAAGAATTCTTTTCAAATCGAAAACAACTTTTAAGAAAAAAACTGTATGAGTTATTTGATGTTACTTATATTGAAGAGTCAATTGAGGAGGCAGTATAGTGGCCAACCAAGAACTTGACCAAAAGTCCTTAGAAAAATACCTCTGGGGTGCAGCCACTACGTTACGTGGCACCATTGATGCTGGCGACTACAAGCAGTATATTTTTCCTTTACTATTCTTTAAGCGTATCTCTGATGTGTACGATGAAGAGTTCGAGAAAGCATTGGCTGAATCAGACGGCGATATGGAGTACGCAGCCTTTGCAGAAAACCACCATTTCCAGATTCCAGAAGGTGCGCGCTGGCAAGACGTTCGTGAAGTTACAGTTAATATCGGCCAAGCACTGCAAGGCGCTATGCGTGCCATTGAACAAGCCAATCCTGATACTTTACAAGGTATTTTCGGTGATGCTAGCTGGACCAATAAAGAGCGCCTATCTGATGCCATGCTCACGAACCTTATTGAGCATTACTCGCAGCACACGCTTAATTTAGCCAATGTACCTGATGATAAGCTGGGTAACGCCTACGAATACCTGATTAAAGAGTTCGCTGATGATAGCGGCCATACGGCGGCTGAGTTCTATACCAACCGTACCGTAGTAAAGCTGATGACCATGATTATGGACCCACAGCCAGGTGAATCAGTGTATGACCCTACTTGTGGCTCTGGCGGCCTATTGCTGAATTGTGCGCTGCATTTAAAAGATGAAGGCAAAGAGTACCGCACGCTAAAACTTTACGGTCAAGAGATTAACCTGCTGACCTCAGCCATTGCTCGCATGAATATGTTTATGCACGGTATTGAAGAGTTTGAGATTGTGCGTGGCGATACCTTAGCCAATCCAGGCTTAATAGAAAATGGTGAACTGAAAAAGTTTAATGTGATACTGGCTAACCCGCCCTACTCGATTAAGTCTTGGGATAGAAAAGCTTTTGAAAATGACCCATACGGCAGAAATATCTGGGGCACACCACCGCAAGGCTGTGCGGATTATGCATTCCAACAGCACATTCAAAAGAGTCTAGATTTAGGTAATGGCCGTTCTATTTCATTGTGGCCGCACGGTATTTTGTTTCGTGATGCCGAAATGCAGATGCGCCGTAAAATGATTGAAGAAGACTTGGTGGAGTGTGTCATTGGTTTAGGGCCTAACCTGTTCTATAACTCGCCGATGGAAGCTTGCCTGCTGATTACTAAGACTAAAAAAGACGAAAGCAAGAAAGGCAAAATACTGATTATCAACGCCGTCAAAGAAGTGCGCCAGGATAAGAATATTGCCTTTTTAGAAAATAATCATATCGAACGAATTTATGACGCCTATACCACATATAAAGATGAAGCAGGATTCTGTAAAGTGATTAGCACCGAAGATGTGCTAAGTCATAATGCCAGCTTAAATATGGCTTTATATGTTAGTAATGTTGATAGTAGTGAAGAACGAATAAGCCTCGATGACGCTTTAACCAACTGGACTCAATCCTCTAAGCAGTTAAAAGCCAGTATGGAACAATTATTTAAGGAGCTAGGTTAATCATGGCAACAGAAAAAGTTGACCTAAACAACTTGGATAAGTCAGACTGGAAAACCTACCGCTTTGATGAAATCGCCCAAAACATTTCAGAGCGCGTCGACCCTAACAATACCGATTTAGAAGTGTATATTGGCCTGGAGCATATTGACTCAGAATCCCTGCATATTAAGCGGCATGGTACGCCTGATGATGTAAATGGTACGAAACTGAAGTTCTATAAAGACGATATCATTTTTGGTCGTCGCCGTGCCTATCAGCGCAAAGCAGGTATAGCGACTTGTGATGGGTTCTGCTCAGCACATGCGCTTGTTCTAAGGGCGAACCCAGATGTCATTGATCCTGCACTGTTTCCTTTCTTTATGCACTCTGATTTATTTATGAACCGGGCTGTAGATATTTCAGTTGGTTCACTGTCTCCAACTATTAATTGGGGGACTTTGAAGCATCAAGAGTTCTTAATTCCACCAAAACATATTCAATCAAGTTTTGCGGAATTGTTTAATTCAATTGATAGCCTAATAGAAGCAGATGAATGTTTATTATCGCAAACTAGGGTTACTAAAGGGATTGTATTCGAATCACTTGTAGTATCAACAAATGGTGAATCGATACCGCTATTTAAAATATTAAAGCAAAAGAAAGGCAAAAGCCCTCCTCCACACGAAAGGTCAAAATATATTGGATTAGAGCATATTGCATCAGGGTCTTATTTTTGTTCTGATTTTGGTGACTCTAAAGACGCTCTAGCACAATGTAATTTAATTGATAAAGGCGACTTATGTTATAGCAAACTCAGACCTTATTTAGATAAAGCTTTCATTGCTGACTTTGATGCAGTTTCAACTACAGAGCTATTGATATACGAAACTGCCTTGGCTTCTAAACCGTATGTTTTGTACCATCTACATAGTAAACCTTTTGTTGATTATGTTACCAGCAAAGGCTTCGGTACAAAAATGCCAAGGGTAAATCATAAGATAGTAGGTGATTACAACATTAAAGTATTGAAGGATGAAAAACCTGTTTTAGATAAAATGGCTCTATACGCGGGTATAGAAAAATCAGCAATTGAAAAGATAAGTCAAAATAAAGAGCTTCAAAAAAGCTTAAATAACAAGGTCTTCTAAAATGTCCTTCACTGAATTAAACAGCGTCGAGCACTACATCATCAATCAAATGAGCGGTGTTAATTTAAATGCGTCTCAAGACAGCAGCCAAGTGAACGAGCCTCGCAGTCAATATAGTGCCGAGTGGCAGTTCCAATCAGCCGAGCAGCTTGGTCGTAGTGTTAATGAGGTGATGGTTGAATCGCAAGTGAAAGCGGCTCTATTACGCTTAAATCCTGAAATTCAAGCTAACCCTGCATTGGCTGATGAAGTTATCCATGCCCTGCGCGCTATTCTAATTTCGGTGAACCAAGTCGGTTTAGTCAAAGCTAATGAAGAGTTCTTTCAGTGGCTAACGGGCGAAAAGACCATGCCCTTTGGTGAAAATAACCATCATGTGTCTATTCGCCTAATTGACTTTGAAAACCTAGATAATAACCAGTATGTGATTACTAACCAATTTCGTATTCATTATAGGGAAACCAAAATACCTGATATCGTCATGATGATTAACGGTATGCCTGTCGTCGTTGGTGAAGCCAAAACCCCTATTCGCCCCTCTATTAGCTGGCTAGACGGCGCGCACGAGATACACAATATTTATGAAAATGCGGTACCACAGTTATTTGTGCCTAATATCCTCTCCTTTGCTACCGAAGGCAAAGAGTTCTTTTATGGCTCTGTACGCTGTCCACTAGAGTTTTGGGCACCTTGGCGTTTAAGTAATGATGACGATGCTATCGCTAGAAGCTTTGGTTTAGGTGGAGTTGGTAAAGAATTGTCGGACCTGCTGAGCCCTGCACGCTTGCTCGATATCATGCGTAACTTCTCCCTGTTCAGCAGTAATAAGAAAAAACAGCGTATGAAAATCATACCGCGCTTTCAGCAGTATGAAGGCGCGAATAAAATTGTTGATCGCGTGGTTGAAGGTAAAATCAAAAAAGGCCTAATCTGGCACTTCCAAGGCTCAGGTAAATCCTTACTGATGGTATTTGCCGCACAAAAACTACGCCGTGAAGCCAAATTAAAAAGCCCAACTGTTATCGTGCTGGTAGATAGAACCGACCTAGATACACAGATAAGCGGCATCTTTAATGCGGCGGATATCGCTAACGTAGAAAGTACTGAGAGTATTAAAGAATTGCAGCAGATGCTTGAGCGTGATACCCGTAAAATTATCGTTTCTACTATTCATAAGTTCCGTGACGCCAAGCCTAATATGAATACTCGCGATAATATTATCGTGTTGGTAGATGAGGCCCACCGTACACAGGAAGGCGATTTAGGCCGTCAGATGCGTGCGGCTCTCCCTAATGCATTTCTTTTTGGCTTAACAGGTACACCGGTTAATAAAGCG
Organism: Psychrobacter sp. AOP5-GZ1-6; assembly: GCF_052376345.1. Taxonomy (NCBI): domain Bacteria; kingdom Pseudomonadati; phylum Pseudomonadota; class Gammaproteobacteria; order Moraxellales; family Moraxellaceae; genus Psychrobacter; species Psychrobacter sp. AOP5-GZ1-6. Next base: position 23,050 of record NZ_JBQSVP010000034.1, read on the forward strand.
GATAAGAATACATTCTGGGCATTCGGTGCCGAGGAAGACCAAGGCGGCTATATGAGTCGCTATACCTTCCATGACTCCATTCGTGATGAAGCTACCCTACCCTTGCATTTTGAGCCACGCTTAGTTGATGTGCATATTGATAAAGAATCGCTTGATAAAGCCTTTGTTGACTTTAAAGAAAGCCAAGCCCTAAGTGATGAAGACGCCGACGCCTTAAATAAAAAGTCAGCCAAAATGGCCGCCTTTTTAAAGTCGCCTGAACGCATTAGCAAGATTGCAGAAGATATTGCTATCCACTTTATGGAAAAAGTAGAGCCTCACGGCTTTAAGGCAATGATAGTAACGCCCGATCGTCATGCTTGTGTTTTATATAAAGAAGCCCTTGATGAGCACTTCCCTGAGGCGGCCAGTAAAGTGGTTATTTCCACTACCGCTAATGATGATTATGAGTTTAAGAAAAAATGGGGCATAGACAAGAGCCAACAAGAAAAAATTGTCGATGAGTTTAATGATGCAAGCTCAGAGCTGAAGTTTATTATCGTTACTGCAAAGCTTTTGACAGGTTTTGATGCGCCTATTTGTCAGACCATGTACTTAGATAAGTCCATGAAAGACCATACCTTGCTACAAGCGATTTGCCGGACCAACCGTCTATATCCTGGCAAGACCTTTGGCTGTATTGTTGATTACTTTGGCGTATTTGATGATGCCGCAAAAGCGCTAGAGTTTGATGAGCTAGGTGCTCAGCAAATCATTACTGACCTGTCAGAGCTACGCGAACAGCTACCGGGGGCCATCAATAATGCCCTATCCCACTTTGAAGGTGTAGATAGAACATTAGAAGGCTTTGAGGGCCTAGAAGCAGCACAGAACGCTATAGCCAATAATGAAAAGAAAGATGCTTTCGCATTGGACTTTAAGTTTTTATTTAAGCTTTGGGAATCGTTGTCACCGGACTCAGTATTAGATGAATATAACCAAGACTATAAATGGCTGGCTCAGGTTTATGAATCGGTTAAACCCGCTTCTGACAGCACTGGTAAATTGCTTTGGTTGACGCTCGGTGCGCAGACTACCAAATTAATCCACGACAACGTGCATGTGGGTAGTGTGCATGTCTTAGATGAATTTGTCATGGATGCAGATATCATCGAGGATATCTTTAACAATCCTAGTCCAAAAAAAGTAAAGCAATTAGAAAAAGCTCTAATAGGCCGCTTTAAAGAAGCAGGAGATCTTCCCACCTTTAAGTCTTTAAGTGAACGCCTTGAGGCTTTACGTGATAAAGCTGAGAAAGGTTTAGTGGCTTCAATTGATTTTGTAAAAGAGCTTTGTAAGATTGCTAAAGAAACGGTACAAGCAGAAAAAGAGCTAGAAATCGATGTTCAAGAGAAATCACCGACAGCTGCTTTGTCTGAGTTGTTTCTAGAGCTGAAAACAGATCAAACACCAGCAGTGGTCGAACGCATTGTTACTGATATCGATGCCATTGTGAGAATTGTTCGCTTTCCTGGCTGGCAAACAACCAGCGCTGGCGAGCGTGAAGTGCAAAAATCCTTACGCAAGGCACTTTTGAAGTATAAGCTACACAAAGACCAAGAACTGTTCGATCGGGCTTATGCTTATATTAAAGAGTATTACTAATTTATTAAGTATACAGCTACAGCATTCATATGGAAATTACAACAATGGCATTTATAGACTCAATAGATGATGAATTCAAGATTAAAATTGAAGAAGAGTCACAGACTGATTTACTAGAAGTGTGGAAGTATTTAGATAATGACACAGTGTTTAAGCTGAAATTTTGGCATGCAAAAAACTCACTTAATGAAGAGTTGGCCAAAGAGATTTGGTTAAACGAAACTCGGCAATTAAATAAGCTAAAATCTGTTACTAATGCAGAAAAATATCTTGAAGTAATCCATGATAGCTTCATCGATAACAGTGGTAATTACTGCCTAATCTACCCCACTGATGAAGAGTCTAAAACACTGGATACCAAGCTAATAGCAATAGAAGCCAAGCCTGCAAGGATAGGTTTGTTTTCTAAGAGCAAAAGTCATTGGTTAAGCAAAGACAAGATAATGTCTACTACCAGTAGAATGCTTTTATGGAAGAATATACTAAGGCTGATAGAAGGCATTGAGATATTGCATGGCCAAGACATCATTCACAGAAACATCAATACTAATAGCGTGATTTATAAAGAAAGTGAAGAAATTGACGACACTGAAAGATTGGTGCTGAGTGGTTTTGAAAAATCATTAGATTTTAACAAGATTAATAAACCTATATTTATGGGTGAGCACAAGGATGTTATTTGCACGACTCACCAAGACTGGAGCGACTTAGGTGTTTTAATATTAGAATTATTGGGAATTGAGTCCGACAGTTTTCAAGAAAAACTACTGCGCAACGAAGCATTGGCGGTAAGACTTCTACTAGAGGGTCATTCAACTGGCCATACTAAATTAGTGGATAAGACTCAGCTAAAGTTATTAGTAGAACAAGCCATTACAGACTTGTCAGAAGTTGATAATTCATTCTCGCCGGTATTCTATATAACAACAGCAGGCTTTGATTCTGAGATATTTGGTGACATTAGAAACGTTATTAAAAATTACTTAATCGACAATGCAGTTCAAAATTATGATGCTCAGAACCTAACAAGTTCTGATGTCATCGACATTATCAAAGAAGATATTACGTTAGACCCCTTTCGTATATTTAATGATAGGTATCGCAATGGATTTATTTTAAAAGGGAAGAATTTTCTATATAGATTTAAAAAGTTCAAGCACGTTAACTTTGATGATTGGTATGTTTCTTACATAACGGCCATATATGATAGTGTCCCTGACTGGCTGAATTATGCAGAAACCATCGAAATTAAGGGGAGTTTGGTTTTTATACCTAATGCATTTAAGCTTATGCAAAAGAACGAGTTTTCGGATGAAAACTCATGGAAGCTAAAGTTAATACAGTTCAAAAAAGAGCAAAAGTATACAGACTCTGAGCTACAATGCCTTCAGGGTTTGTTGTTATCTTTTGCGATTGACGTAGCGCGCTCGGAAACGGAAAAGTACCTAATTAGCCTAGATCGCATTGAAGATGATCAACTAAAAGAGGGAAAAGGGTTAATCCTAGATGATGGGCTCTTTTATTATACGTTAGAGTACAAAAAAGAAAATAATGATATTAACAACAAGCTATCAGACTCACTAAGCCTAAGACAGCCTTTTGATAGATTTAAACAACACTTTAGCGATCCATCTAAACTTACTGACAAATGGGTTATTGAGACTACCACCAAGTCTCGTAGAAGCACAGACAAAAAAGACAAGTTAGATGCGGAATATGTGGGGCAATCACCCAATCTAGACTATATATTCTCCACAAAACAACCGTTAGAGCGGAGCATAAGTAATTTATCAGAAGAATTGGTTAGAATTTACCCTAAGGACCATGATGGAACAATCGCTCAAATTGAAAGGCGGGAGAGAATATTTTATTTTTTACTCAATCAAAGCTCTTTAATATCAAGTATCGCAGACCCGTCCAAAAAATTCTTTGTTACCTCTCGCAAATTTGATCTTGAGGCTTCTCTTATTTCATTAGATGAATCCAAAAAAGAAGTGTTTTCTTCTTTGGTGAAAACCCAACCAAATTACTTCATTGAAGGCCCTCCAGGTGTGGGTAAAACACACCTTATAACCACCTATGTTGATTATCTTTTCCACGAAGAAAACAGCTCAAAGGTGCTTTTGTCTGCTCAGAGTCATGCCACTGTCAATATGCTTTATGATGAAATCACTGAGAAACTCAAAAAGCACGAGTCTTTTGATAGCCTAATTATCATCCCAAACTTTAAGGCTGAAAAAAATGACGATGGTAGTAATGCAGAAACCCTTATTCAAAACGCGACAAACCCTTATATTGATAAATTCAAAAAAAGCGAGATGTTTAGTAAATATTCCAAAGAACCGCTTATTAAGCAGAAGCTCGATAAATTTATTAGTAAATCAGACGCTAAGTTTTTCAATCAAGTTTTACGTGCTGCCAATCTAGTATTTACAACCTCTAACTCTAAATTAATGGAAGAGTTGATAGAGAATAATATCAATTTTGATGTGTCTGTTATGGAAGAGTGCGGCAAGACATCGGGTATCGAGTTGGTGTCACCAATGATAGTATCCAGCAAAAGAGTTCTTATTGGAGACTACAAGCAACTTCCAGCATTTTCAGAACAGGATGTCCAAAAAATTATTAAAAACCCTGGTAGGTTTGATATGGGCTTGGTTATAGAGCAGCTGTCAAATATAGGGTTTAGAAAAGGCGTCATTTTTGATCTTGATTTTAACTATGCTGACATAAACAAAACCTCTAAAGCTGAGCATTTTAGCAACCTTTCTAAATATTTCTCTTTATTCAAAAGTCTGTGTCAAAGTGCAGAAAGTATTAGGAGTCGAGGAAAAGAAAGTTTTGGTAGCATGATCGATACACAGCATAGAATGCACCCTCAGATTTCTCGGATTGTTTCTAACGCTGTATATGATGGTAAATTAAAAGATTATCCTAAAACCGCAGATTTCTATAATAGCGCATCCCCATTTATCTTTAAGGATTCTAAATTAGAAGGGTTGAATAAAGATAATGCAGTAATATGGGTCGATTTACCTGATAAAAATAGTGATGTTAGGATGCGTAGTCTTGAAAATAAGAACGTCAATAAACACGAAATCCGTATTATTAAAGAATTATTATCCAAAATACATACTAATAGTGATGAAAATTATTCAATTAAGA
>NZ_JBQSVP010000035.1:0-27335 GCF_052376345.1 Psychrobacter sp. AOP5-GZ1-6
ACAATCTACTAAAAATAAAAGCAGATCTGCCTAGGCAGCCGAGCAGGCGCTACTGGCAATAACATAAAAAATCAATCATCAAGGAGTGATGAGATGGGTATGAAGGACACAAATACCAAAAATGCAGCAAAGAGTGCCGCGGCAAAACCAACGATTGCCTTTATTGGTCTTGGTAATATGGGCGCACCGATGGCAGAAAATCTATTAAAGGCAGGCTATCCGCTATCAGTATATGACTTATCTGCAGAAGCATGCGAGCGCCTTCAGCAAGCAGGTGCCAGCGTCGCTACCAGCCCAAAAGAGGCGGCGAGCAATGCGAATGTTGTGATTAGTATGTTGCCAGCGGGCAAGCACGTTCATTCTGTCTATCTAGGTGAGAATGGATCTGATGGCTTGCTAGCAGAGCTGCCCAAGGGCACACTGGTCATCGATAGTAGTACCATCGCTGCCGCTGACGCCAGATTGGTAGCAGACGCCGCAACTGGTCTTGGTATAGACTTTTTAGATGCGCCCGTCTCTGGCGGTACAGGCGGTGCTATCGCTGGTAGTTTGACCTTCATCGTTGGCGGTAGTGCCGACGCATTTGTCAAAGCGGAGCCGATACTGGCGGTGATGGGCAAAAACATCTTTCATGCAGGCGAGCATGGAGCAGGACAGGTCGCCAAAATTTGTAACAATATGCTCTTAGGTATCTTGATGGCAGGGACGGCAGAGGCCATCAATCTAGGCGTAAAAAATGGCCTCGATGCCAAAGTATTGTCTGACATCATGCTACAAAGCTCTGGGCGCAACTGGACACTGGAGGTTTATAACCCTTATCCTCAGGTGTTAGAAAACGTGCCTTCGAGCAAGGGCTACAAAGGCGGCTTTATGAGCAAGCTGATGCAAAAAGACCTCAATCTTGCCATGCAAACTGCCAAAGATACCGCGGTTGAGACACCGATGGGTGCCAAGGCGACAGAGCTCTACGACGATCACGCGCGCGAAAATGGCGACAAAGATTTTTCTAGTATCATGGGGCGTCATGACCATTCGGTGCTGTCTTAAAGTGCCTAATTCTTGAATTGCCTAGTCTTTGAAATATCTAGTCTTTGAAATATCTGTCTCGAACGCACAAAGCTACTAAAGGCACTCGTCTCAAAGCAAAAAAGGTCTGCGCTATCTGTGATAGCGCAGACCTTTTGGTTATAAAATTCTGCTTAGTTTTGTAGCTCATAGACCAAAGCCTGAATATCCTGAGCGGCTGTCTGCAGGCGCGGCACATGCGTCATCAGCTCGTCTAATGACACGCGTATGGTCGGCGCATGCAAGTACAAAGAGGCCAGATAACGTGACTTCTTATCTAATACAGGTACAGACACCGCCACCATCTCCGAGATAAACTCTTCGTTGTCGATACCGACCCCTGTCTCAGCGATTTTATCCAGCTCTTGATTGAGCGCATCGATATCTGTGATGGTGTTTTTGGTAAATTTATCCAAAGGCAAGCCTTTCAATATCTTGTTACGGCTGGTGGTGGAGAGCTGGCTCAGATACAGCTTACCCGTTGCTGTACACCACATCGGAGACTTGACGCCCACAGGCAGATAAATCTGCAAGGGTAGTGAGGTCTGCGCGCGGTTGGTATAGAGCATATTCATATGATAAGGAATCGCAATCCCGCAAGTCTCTTCGATCTCCTCGACCAGCTTATGCAAAACCATCTGCCGCTCATTAAAAAACTGGCGCTGCTGCCACAGCTCAACGCTCAAATTGCGTACTCGCTTGCCAGGTATGATGCCGCCGCCGATATCAACGGTGACAAACCCTTCGTCCACCAGATTTTGAATCAAACGATGGATGGTCGGTTTTGGAATGTCCAGCTCTTGCGATAGCTCAAGTGGAGAGAGCGGTTTAGAAGCATAAGACACCGCTTCTATAATCTCTAACACACGGGTAATCGACGATACTTTAGGCATATAAATGGCTCGATAATAATAAAAGAGGAGAAAGCGCAGTCGCTTGCAACGCGTTAATAATTATAACAAAAAATCATAAACCTGAGGCTTTGTAACTGGTTTATTACTGTCTCTAATTTAGCACAATATAACGCTTAGACAAACGTTAGTCGCGGTATAACAAGACATTTATATCGTTTATTTTCCTAACTGATTTTTTTGTCCAAAAACACCCTTAGATACGTCAACTCACAAAACACAACAATCTGTAGTAATAAGCTATATAACTGTTATTGAAGCTGAGACGTCAGTAGGCGATGATAATGACATATTTTGTAATATCCTTACATGAGTATTAAGTCACTTAAAAATCATGTCTACGCTGTTGGATCACTTTGAGAGCGTTGTGTAACAGAAAGTCGAAGTTTTGCCGGTTGATGTAGCAATTATTACAATACCTATGCAATCTTTACATAATGGCAAATAAAAAGCGCGTCTGTAGGGGTGACTTTTTGAGCCAAAATTGTTTTAATCTGCTCAACAAAATGATGGATTTAAAAAGAACTAAATTGTCATTTTTTTTGGGCGAGTTATTCCACACTTTAGGAGAGTATTTATGAAACTTATTAAACTAACAGCAATTTCTGCTGCCGTTTTGGCTTCAACTGCTGCGCTAGCGGCTGAGCCAGTTGTCGTTGTTGATGACAACACAGCTGTCGCTTATGAAGCAGAGCCAGTTGCGGTCGCTTATGAAGCAGAACCTGCTTATGCATACAATGCTGATGCTGGTGTGGTACGTAACACCACTGGCGCCGTCGTTGGTGGTACTAAGACTTTTTTCCAAACAGCTATCAACCCAGCCGCTGTCAGTGCTGAAGTTGGTACACTAGGTTATGGTGCCAATATCGCTTGGGGTTTGAACGAAAACACTGAACTACAAGCCGGTTGGGCAGGTGGTGATGTTGCCGAGCTATTTGGCGGCGATATTGATATCGACGACGTAAACTATGATGTAGACTCTGACTTTAGTAACCCATACCTAGGCGTACAATTACGTCCTACTGGTAACTGGTTCACAATGGGTGCTGGTATCATCGTACCGGATAACGATATCGATGTAACTGCTAACCCACAAAATGGCGGTATCTATAAGATTGATGGTGTGGAATACGATGCCAATGACGTAGGTTCTTTACAAGGTACTATCGAACACCGCAACAAGCTAGCGCCTTATGCAACTATTGGCTTCCGTCCAAATATTACTGAAAACTTTGGTCTATTCGGTGAGCTTGGTGCAGCATATCTAGGTAAGACAGACGCTACTGTCCGTACAAACGGTACATCTAATAACGTAGGCGTAAAAGGTAGTAACATTGGTTCAGGCAAAACTTCAGCTGAAGTAGCAGCTGAAGCGCAGAGAGAGTTAAAGAGTGATAACTATCTTGAGTGGTTGCCAATCGTAAAAGTTGGTGCAACTTACCGCTTCTAATTTAATCACAGTCTACTGGCTGTTATTAAATAAACAAAAAACGATCCTATTTATTAGGGTCGTTTTTTTGTGCGTTAAGTAGTAACAAGTAGTAAGATGACTAGCGATTAAATAGAGGATGTGCAATGCTTTAGATGTTGGCTGGATATCCTTATCAAAACACCAGTACAATATGCTGCCTAGGAATGATGGCGATACGGTACCCTGTTTTTTTATCCATCACAGTCATCAGATGATGGTCGTCTATCACGCTGTCTATCAAATCCTCAATCAGATAAGCGTAGTCGATACCCAGCCCTTGCGCGAGGGTGTATTGATATACCTTGATATAGCTTTCTTTTATTTGCCATAGCCGCTTTGCGATTGCATCACGCTGCCATGCAGGCAGTCGTTGCAATACTGCCTTTTCTTTATCGGCATAAAAACGCCGAACCACCTGCCAAGCTACCTCATTTGCTTCTATATCGATGCCAGCAGGACGATGCTGGCTGAGAATGACGGCCACCTGATTGTCTAGACAGCTCGTTGGTTGAGTGTTGCTATTATCAGTATCGTCTGTATTTTTTGCGCCTGTATGGCTAAAGCATACGTAGTATTTGCTACGAGCAAGCTGATAAGGAAAGGCTGACTCATCTAAGGTGTCGTCTATCTGTAGCTTGGTGAGTAGCTGTTGTAATAACAGCCGTACGCCTTGCCGCTGTAGTTGGCGCTGCTGCTGCGCCCGATCAGGTGCTGATATGTCTGCAGCCTCGCGGCAATACTGCCATTGCTGGGTATCATCTATATGGGTGTTTAGGTCGTATCGGCTTAGATAGGGAGGTTTATTGGTATGCTTATGGGCAAGGGCGTTGACATGCGCAGTGGCACACCATGTCGTAGGCCCAAGCCTCACAATATGAGTTTGTGTCAAGTATAAGGGCATAGGTGTAGCCGCAGGTTTTATGTAGGAGTAGGAAGTATAAAGCCCAGCAACGTGATATTGCTGGGCCTTTTTAGTATTACGCTGACGATTGGTAATACGAGCGTATGGGGTTTGTCTTAATAAGACAGCTCCGCGCGGCGGTTTTGCGCATAGGCGGCCTCGGTGGTGCCAGCGGCAGCAGGGCGCTCTTCACCGTAGCTGATGATGCGGATATTGTTGACCGCGACACCTTGGGCGGCCAGATAGTTACGCGCTGCTTGGGCACGGCGCTCGCCTAGCGCCATGTTATACTCACGGCTACCACGCTCATCGGTATGACCAGCAATAACTACGCTAGCGGTTGGGTTTGAGCGTAGCAAGCTTGCGTGTTGATTGAGGACATTGGCCGCTTGTGCGGTGATTTCGCTGCTATCGAAAGCAAAGTAAACGACGGCTTGTAGGCTGTCTGCATCAGTGACGACGGTACTGGCGTTGTCTACGATGACGGCACCATTATAGCCCGTTTGACCGCCTGGGATACCTAGCGGGGCAACCACAACTTCAGAGGTGGCGCGTTTGGTCGCACAGCCTGTAGTGATTGCGATAGCGCTTGACAATACAGCGAGAACTGCAAGCTTAGAAAAACGAATTGACATGGTGAGCTCCTAAAATTTTTAATTAACATTGTTGTTGTAAACTGCTTCGATAAAACTCAGGCAATTACCATTTATCATATATTCAGTGTTACTTTATGTAAGTAGTATTACTGTAAATAACTCGAGAATTTACAATCAGATATGCTCGTTTTGTTATATATAGAGCCGTTTTGATAAACGCTCTGATATCAAGGCATAAAACGAACTACCAGCGGTGCTTGTCCCAGTTTTCAGGGTTTGCCCAGTAGTCGGCATTGAGCCAATTAGGCAGCTGTTTGTAGTCATACAGATTAAATTGCCACAGTGTCGCTAATCCAAAAGCATGGGCGGCGGCAGGCATCTGGGTCATATCGGCACCTGATAGGTCGGTATCTTCTGTCAAAATAGAAGTCTGTAATATATCAAACGGGGTAAATCCGTAGGGTTGTAAGTCGATATTGTGCTCAAGGGCGATGAGTAGATGGGCGGCGTATAGGTCGCGATAGCGCATCAATAGCGGAATATAATGCTGCAGGCGTTCCACTGATAAAGTAGGGAGCCAAAAACAGGCGAGTTCATAACGTTCAGGTGTTTGTTGTTTGGTAAGCTCTAATAGAGTTACGATTTGTAATGTATCAGAATTTGCTATTGCGACGTCATTTTTTTGATGATGCAAGTAATTTTCGAGTTGCGCTTTTACAGCTGACTGTGCATTTTTGTCCTCTACCACCCACAATAACTCCGTAATGTCAAAAGTCTGATCAGTCGTTTTGGGAGTCTCTTCTTGTATGGCTAATGATGGTAGCAGAGCATCAACGTAATTGATTAATAATGGTAGTGTAATATCTGAGCGGCTGGTAGCGTGCTTTGTCATATAATAGACCGTTTATAGAAAGTGAGTCATAGGTGAGTCTATTAAATCATTTTAATCATTATTATCCAATCACTGATTTATGCTGTTAGCTCTATTGCTTCACTAGGTATGTCGCAAGTGATGAACATAATAATATTGAGATATACACTTGAAATTTGGTAGTTTAGGTCAATTTAGTTATAAGTCTAGTCAGTCCTAATACCAGTACCAACACCAATTTTATATTTGGTGGTGTTCTAAAAAGTATGCTGGCGATAGAAGTCAATAAGAAATCTATGCTAAGTTCTCTGATTCTATAGGGCTTTCAAGGCTTCAAAAATTGTTCAAGTTTTAATCAGCATACTTTTTGACACACCACCTTATATTTATATCATAAAAAATAATAGGAACTCATATGTCTACTGCTGAAACCGCTGCTCAAATTATCAATCCTGAGATGCCTGATGTACCACCAACTGCACCGAGCAAAATCAATTTAAAAGACTATCAAAAGCCCAGCTTCGATGTCGAAACGGTTGATTTAGATATTCAGTTGTTTACAGAGTATGCGAAAGTCAGTAGTACGCTAAAAATGGTTCGTCAAACGGCGGGTGAACTGGTGTTATTTGGGGAGGATTTAGAGCTACTGACTATCAGCATGAATGGTAATGCTTTGACTACTGAGAAATATAAACAAGAAGACGGTAAGCTAATAATAGCGGACGCCCCTGATGCAGTAACGTTAGATATTGAAGTACGCATCTGTCCGCAGACCAATACTGCACTTGAAGGGTTGTACATGGCGGGTAGTGGTGACGATACTATGTTTGTCACGCAATGCGAGCCAGAAGGCTTTCGAAAGATTACTTTTTATCCCGACCGCCCTGATGTGTTAGCGATATTTACCACGCGTCTGGAGGCAGATAAGCGTTACCCAACACTACTGGCCAATGGTAACTTGGTGGAAGCAGGTGAGGTTACAGATGCGCCAGATCGTCATTATGCCATTTGGCATGATCCAACCAATAAGCCAAGCTATTTGTTTGCTTGTGTCGTCGCTGACTTGGATGTATTGACGGACACTTATACGACGAGTGAAGGCCGAGAGGTGGCGCTTGAGCTATATGCAAAATCTGCTGATATTGATAAGTGTGATGTCGGTATGCAAGCGCTAAAAGATGCCATGGAGTGGGACGAGGTCAATTATGGCCGCGCGTATGACTTAGATCGTTATATGATCGTCGCGGTTAGTCAATTTAATATGGGGGCGATGGAAAATAAAGGTTTGAACATTTTTAATACAGCCTGTGTATTGTCCAGTCCTGAAACGACGACTGATTCACGGAGTTTTAGCGTCAAGGCCATTATTGCTCATGAGTATTTCCATAACTGGACAGGCAATCGTATCACCTGCCGTGATTGGTTCCAATTGTGCCTAAAAGAAGGCTTTACCGTTTATCGCGATCAATCGTTTTCAGCAGATCAACAGTCGAGCGCTGTACAGCGTATTGATGATGTCGCGACATTGCGTGCGCATCAGTTTGCAGAAGATGCCGGACCGTTGGCACACCCTGTACGCCCTGAGAGTTTTGTGGAGATTAATAACTTTTACACGACGACTGTCTATGAGAAGGGTGCTGAAATTGTGCGTATGATTGCCAATACGCTAGGATCAGATGATTTTCGTAAAGGAACGGATGAGTACTTCCGCCGCTATGACGGTCAGGCCGTGACGGTTGAAGACTTTTTATCGGCGCTCAGTATTACCGATAGCAAAATTGAAGGCTTTATTGACTGGTATCGTCAGCCAGGTACGCCAGTCGTCTCTGGTCATCAAGACTACGATAGCGCAGCGCAGACATTGACCATTACACTCAGTCAGCAGACCCGTCATGTCAGTGGTTTTGATGCACCAAAACCATTGCCTATTCCGGTTGCGACCGCATTATTTGATCAAGAGTCCGGTGATATTATTGCGGAGCGTATGCTCTTGTTAAATCAGGCTACACAAACCTTTAGTTTTGAAAATGTGACTAGCGAACCAGTCGTGTCATTGCTGCGTGATTTCAGTGCACCAGTACAGCTTAGTTATGATTATCAAGACAAAGATTTGGCATTTTTACTTCAGCATGAGACCAATGGTTTTAATCGCTGGCAAGTAACACAAATGCTGGTCAATCGTATTTTATTACAAGGCAAGGGTGCGAAAAGCAGTCCTGAAGTATATCTACAAGCATTGGCTCAGACGTTACCTGAGCTAGCTGCTAATGATGCGATGCTTGCAGCGCGTTTGCTTGATATTCCATCAGCCCAAGAGCTGGCGTCGGCTATCCACAGTAATTATGATCCAGCCGTAGTCAAAGCACAGCGTGAGGGCTTGTATCAGAAATTGGCAGAGACGTTAAAAGATCAATGGCAAACGCTTTATGAGCAGTTGCCTATGCAGTCTTATGAAGACAGTGCAGCCGCCCGTGGCACTCGTGCCTTGCGAAACGTGGTATTAGATATGGCGCTGACGGCGCAAGTCAAAGATGCAGCGGCATGGGCACAGCAGCAGTACGATAATGCGAGCTGTATGACTGAGCGTTTTGGCGCATTAAAAGCCATGGTCAATCATCAAGTTGAAAATGCTGAGAGCTACTTAGCAGATTTCTATGAGCGCTTTCAAGCCAATGATTTGGTCATCGATTTGTGGTTCAGTGTGCAAGCGTCTGCTGATACTGTTACGCCTGATACCATTGAGTCGTTGATCGCTCATGCTGATTTTGATTGGAATACACCCAATCGAGTACGCTCAGTTATCAGTGCTTTTACGTCACAGCCAACGGCGCTGTGGACAGCAGAAGGCTTGAGTCTCTATACAGGCGTGATTAAAAAGCTAGATGATTCTAACCCCGTTTTAGCCTCACGTTTGGTACAAGTATTGGCACGCTGGAACACGTTGGCTGAACCACTTCGTCAAATGGCGCATGAGCAATTGATGGATTTGCAGAAACAGTCTTCATCAAAGCATGTACTAGAAAGCTTAAATAGCGTATTAGGCTCAGCAAGTGAGTAGGATGTAGTGATATCAGGCTCTGCCACAAACACAAAAATGACGATTAACGATATCAACTTCGCTTAATTGTCATTTTGGCGACTGGTATGAAGTATTTTATCAGTGCATCCGCATAAAAAACTCCGCCCGACATTATTATGTCGGGCGGAGTTTTTTATGTAGTTAATAATAGTCTGTGATGACGATTAACGGTTAGGCAGTACGTCTTTTACCATGTCGTGTAGCTTGTATAGTGCAGTCACTGTGCTATCCCAATCTAAGCAACCGTCAGTGATAGATTTGCCGTACTCAAGCTGACTTAAATCAGTCGTTAATTTCTGATTACCGCCTTTTAAGTGGCTCTCAATCATCATACCAATAATAGGTTTATTGCCATTTTGAATTTGTTCAGCGACGTTATTAATAACCATAGGCTGTAGGTATGGGTCTTTACCAGAATTAGCATGACTTGAGTCAATCATAATCTTGCCGCTGGTTTTGCCTTTAGCCAGTGCGTTTTCTGCTTCAGAAACCGCCGTTTCATCATAGTTAGGTTTGCCATTACCGCCACGCAATACCACGTGTGCATAAGGGTTGCCTTTAGATTTGATGATAGATACTTTGCCGTCTGATGACAGGCCTAAGAAGCTATGACCTGCTTTTACGGCTTGCATCGCGTTGACGGCGACAGTCATGCCGCCATCAGTACCGTTTTTAAAGCCAACTGGGCATGATAGACCAGAGCTCATTTCGCGGTGAGTTTGGCTCTCAGTGGTACGTGCGCCAATCGCTGACCAACTAATCAAATCTTGCATGTACTGCGGGGTGTTTGGGTCTAATGCCTCAGTCGCACAAGGCAATCCTTTTTCATTCAAATCCAGCAGTAGCTTACGAGCCATGCGTAGGCCTTTTTCGATATCAAAGCTATCGTTCATATCAGGGTCGTTAATCATACCTTTCCAGCCAACGGTAGTACGCGGCTTTTCAAAATATACACGCATAACCACAAAGATGCTGTCTTCGATTTCTTTTGCCAATACTGCCAAACGATCGGCATATTCGTGGGCGGCTTTGATATCGTGGATAGAGCAAGGACCGATGACCACAAATAGGCGCTTGTCTTTACCATCCAAGATATCTTGGATGGTATTTCGACCCTTTAGAACCGTTTGATAGGCTTTGTCTGATAAGGGTAGCTCAGTTTTTAGCTCAGCTGGAGTGACTAAGGGGATGAATTGTTCAATGTTCACGTCATCAATATCTGCATTATGGGTAGCTGGTGTCGTCATGATTATATCGTCTAGCTAAATTATAGGAACAATCATTATGCGGACAAAACAAGCGGTTGACAAGGGTAGTCGATGAGTTTATTGACTCATAACTGGAATGATAAAAACAAAACTTAGTTATACTTGTATATTTTTCATCTTGAATTGGCATCTATTGATAGCAAATCTCTGTTTATCATGAAAGACAAACGTTACCTTTAAATCGCTATAACACTACTTTTATCAGCTAATTTAGCTATTTATACCATCGTCACGTATGATGGCAACATAAATGGTATCTCTGGTGTCTTGACTGTTCATGGATGACAGGATTTTAGTGCAGAGAATATCTTATAATACGATTTATTTATCATTTACCTTATTTTGATAAACCACTATATTTTTACTATTTCAATATTGAGAGCGTGTCATGACAGATTTTGCAACACCTGATACATATACTGGTCTAGCAGCACAGACAGAGGTACATCCTCAGCTGTCTGAGTTGACGGCCGGGCCACTAGTCATCGGTATCGTTGCAGGCGAAGTTTCAGGTGACAGCTTGGGTGCAGATTTTATGCGGCAGATGAATAACTTGCGCGATGATATTGTCTGGGTAGGTGTGGGTGGTAGCAAGATGCAAGCGCAAGGGCTACAAAGCATCTTTCCTTTATCACGTTTGGCAGTGATGGGCTTAGTAGAGGTCATGTCACAGCTACCTGATTTACTAAAAGCGCGGCGTGAGTTGTTGAGCGCATTTAAATTGGTTGATATCGATTGGTTTGTCGGTATTGATGCACCTGATTTTAATCTTAGAGTGTCTAAAAAATTAAAGCCACAAGGCATATTTTGTGTGCAGTATGTCAGCCCTTCTATTTGGGCGTGGCGCGAGTCGCGTATTCATAATATTAAAGCCGCGACCAACCTAGTGCTTTGCCTATTTCCCTTTGAGCTATCCGTATATGAGCGCCATAATCATCCTGCCATCTGTGTTGGTCATCCGCTACTGCACACCATTGATCAGACAGTGTTAGAGATTCCAATCAATCAGCGCCGTAGCGAGTTGGTTTGGCACAATGATGGCTTACAACAGTTTTTTGTTGAACGATTTGATGATGTTAGCCAGCTGATCTGTGTGATGCCAGGCTCTAGACGCGGAGAGATTACGGCTATTTTGCCATTGATGTTAGATGGTATTCAAAAGCTCATACTGCTAGATCCTAAGCTGTGTTTTATCATTCCAACGGTCGATCAGAACCATCAATATATCGTTCAAGATATTATTGATCAGCGCTCAGGTCAGCTACGTGCCGCAATTGTCGTGGTATACGATGACAGTCAGCCGACATTTAGTCAGCAGGCGATGGCTGCATCAGATATTGTGATGCTAGCATCTGGTACGGCAACGTTAGAAGCAATGCTATTGGAACGGCCCATGGTGGTGGTTTATCAACTAAATAAGCTCACTTATCAGATAGCCAAACGCTTGGTGAAAGTGCCTTATGTGGCACTACCCAACATCTTGGCGGGTACTGCAATCGTTCCTGAGCTGATTCAAGAGCAGGCAAGTGGCAATAATATTTGTCGTACGGTCATGCGCTTATTACAACCACGTGCCTATGCTGAGCAACTAAACGACCTCATAGCTACGAAACACTCACTGCAACAGCAGAGCAATCACAGTCCTGCCAATAGTGTGATTGAGCAATGGTTTATGCAAGACAATAATTAGGATATGTTCTCAACACCTACTATATTTTAAATAAGCTAAACGTGACTAGGTTTTTATCATTATTTTATAAGTAGGTCGCATCCTAGTACAAATGAGATTAATTGACTATTTTGATAACAAGACACCACATGACTATGAATCATCAGCACTGTACCGAAAGCACTATGACACCGATTGAAATGAGCATTCAGGCGATTGATATAAAAGGTCAATATGTCCAATTGGCAGCGCCCATTCATTTATTCGGGCAATTCAATGTCACAGAGCTACTGGCTCAATATTCGAGCACTACCAGCCCAGAATCAACACAGCCAGCACTACAGATTGGTGTTGATGAGGCAGGACGTGGGCCATTGCTGGGTAGTGTCAATGTTGCCGCTGCGATATTACCAGCGAGTTGGTCAGGATTGATAGAAGATCACCCGCTTGAGAGTACACCGCTATCCATACTGACAGACTCTAAAAAGTTGAGTGAAAAAAAACGAGACGTCCTGTATCCATTGGTTCAGCAGTATGCAGTGGGCTATGTCGTCGCTAATATCCCTGCTGCGGTCATCGATCAGGTCAATATATTGCAAGCGACCATGCTAGGGATGCGCCTATGTATCGAAACATTGATAGAAGTGGTTGCTCAGCATTTTGCCATGGTTTTTGAGGTGGAGGTAGCTGCTGTTAATCCGTTGCAAGTTGAGGTGCTATTCGATGGTAATCGTTGCCCAGAACTAAATTACGCTAACCTCAGTAAGTTTGGCGTAGGGCAAGCGAATATTGATTGCCAAGCTTGGGTGAAGGGCGATGCGCGCCATACTGCCATTGCTGCTGCCAGTATATTGGCAAAAGTGAGCCGTGATCAAGCAATGTATGCACTCGATGCTCAGTTCCCAAAGTACGGGATTGCGAAGCACAAAGGTTATCCGACGCGTGCACACATGGAGGCGATTGAAAAACATGGCGTATTACCTGAGCATAGGCGTAGCTTTGCACCTGTTCGCAAAGTGCTAGAAAATTAGGGCGTATTCTTATCGTCAATATCCTAGGTGCTTTGGTGTTCAAAACGCCTTTACGTTAAAAGTGCGCTTATGTCAAAAATGCTTTTATATTAATGACGATTAACGTACGTTAATCTTTAAAACGACGAGTTTGGTTTTTGTAAAAACACTTCTTCCTCATAGGTGGATTCGCGATCTAACGTATTGTTACGATGAGGATAACGTCCAAACTTATCAATGATTTCTTTATGGCGATGTTCAAAGTCTAGAGTCGTCGCATCGTCTAGCTTTTGAAATAGCGGTAGATAGCGATCGTGAATGATTGCTGATTCGGAATGCATAAATGGCATAATCATAAACTTACGCCACTCCATCGGCAGCGTATCAAAGTAGGGCTGTTGAATAGCTTCTTGTGCCAGAACGACTGCCATACCATCCTGTGCAAAGGCAGTCGTTTGTCCGCGATACAGGTTACGTGAAAACTGATCTAAAATAATGATTTCTGCTAATCGTCCCGCCAATGCTGTGATAGCGCTATTATCATCTGTAGACAGTTCAACGGTCCGCCACGGTCCGCATTCACCAAGTTTTGCCGCCTGCCAAATATCGTTAAACCTACTTTTTATTTGTTTGTCAAAGTGGCTGTTTTGTTTGAACCAATAAGGCTCGTTTCTTTTGTCAAACCAAAAGTCTAAGACAGCGCGCGCATCAGGATTGAGATGGCTCAAATCAATATCTTTTGGAGTTAATTGGGCCGAGTTGGCTTGACTGGACGAGGATGAGTAATCGGTTGAAAGTGCCATAAGCTATTCTAATCATGATGAATTTAGTCTACTATAGCGAAAAATATTATGCGCTACTGTTATCAAATGCTATCGGGTGCACCATCATGAATACATCGTCTACCAATCCAACTTTTACCAAATCTACCAGCCAGTCTATCAACGTGCCAACGCCGTACTACTTACTCGATGAAGCGGCCATCGTTGCCAATATGCAAATCATTGCAAGGTTATGCGAGCTGTCCGGTGCCAAAGCCTTGCTCGCGTTAAAATGCTTTGCGACATGGGGTGTGTTTGATGTGATGCAGCCATACTTGCATGGCACAACTTCGTCATCACTCAATGAAGTCCGTCTGGGCTATGAAACTTTTGGTAACAACAGTGCTGAAAATGAAACAAGCAACGAAGTAAGTCAAGAAGCAAGCGATAAAGACAAAAAAGAAACGCATGCCTATAGCGTGGCGTATAGTGCAGATGAAATCCCTGAAGTATTAAAATACGCGGATAAAATCATCTTTAACTCTATATCGCAGCTCAATGCTTTTGGCGAGCAGGCACGTGCGCAAGACATTCCTGTCGGCCTGCGTTTAAATCCAAAAACCAGTAATTCGTCGTTTATTATCGCTGATCCGGCTCGTCCTTTTAGCCGTTTGGGTGAGCATAACAAAGATAAAATCACTGTGGTACTTGGTGACATTACTGGCGTTATGATTCATAACAATTGTGAAAATGACAGCTTTGAAGCCTTTAGCGAAAGTCTGGCAGATATTGAAAACAGATTTGGCGATATTCTGGCACAATTAGAGTGGGTAAGCTTAGGCGGCGGTATCCACTTTATCGCGCCTGATTATCCCTTAGAGAAGCTCGCCGAAAGGTTAAAAGGATTTAGCGAACAATATGGCGTGCAAGTCTATCTTGAACCAGGCGAAGCGAGCATCCATGGTGCTGGCTCGTTGGTCACGACCGTACTAGACACCATGCACAATGAAAAGCATCTTGCCGTGGTTGATTCGTCTATCGAGGCGCACATGCTTGATCTACTGATTTACCGCGAGTCAGCACCTATTGCCGCTATCAATAATACAGCAATGGATATCGCTCCTATCGGTCATTCAGTGATTGAGACGTCAGAACCTATTCTCGAAAGTGAGATAGACAGTACGCTCATTTATGGTCGCTCGTGTTTGGCAGGAGATATCTTTGGTGAGTATGATTTGCCAAATAATTTACAGATAGGCGATCAGATTAGCTTTGGTAATGCGGCAGGTTATACCATGGTAAAGAAAAACTGGTTTAACGGTGTTAACATGCCCGCTATTGTCATTCGTCGCCTTGATGGTAGGATTGATGTGCAGCGTGAATTTGATTATCAGGATTATAAGGCAAGTTTGTCTTAATATTCAGAATGGAGTTTTAGCATCATATTTACATTGTTAATAAGATTGCTGTTCATTCATGAATTTTTGCCAAAAAGAGATTAAAAAATTGTTATAATCGCCTCGGGCAAATATCCATTGGTAAAAAATGGCATTTGCCCGACGGGTGCGTGGGTTTTCCTCGGTCTTCCTTTTTAATTCACGCATTATCATTCACTCGTTTTTGTTTTGCATAGCCGCTATCGACGGTATCGACAGGAACACAAAGGAGGATTGTTCATTGAACACAAACCAACAAACTACAGCCAACAAAAAAGACGTGCTCATCATTGGAGCAGGCGGTGTCGCTCAAGTGGTTGCGCATAAATGCGCCATGCATAATGACGTGCTTGGCAATATTCATATTGCCTCACGTACCAAAGATAAATGTGATGCGATCGCTAAAAGTGTGCAGGACAAAGGCAGCTTTAAGCAGCCAGCGACTTTGCATACGCATCAAATCGATGCCATGGATATCCCTGCGCTGATACAGCTGATCAAAGACACAGGCATCCAAATCGTTATCAACGTTGGATCACCTTTTTTGAATATGAGCGTGCTAGAAGCCTGTATCGAAACGGAAGTTGCTTATATTGATACAGCTATTCATGAAGATCCGCGCAAGATTTGCGAGACGCCGCCATGGTACGACAACTATGAATGGCAGCGTAAGCAGCGCTGTGCCGACAATAAAATCACCGCTATCTTAGGTGCAGGATTCGATCCCGGTATGGTTAACGCTTATGCGCGTCTTGGCTATGACATGATGGATGCAGGCTCGGTCACAGACATCGATATTATCGATATCAATGCTGGTAGCCATGGCAAATATTTCGCTACTAACTTTGATCCTGAGATTAATTTCCGTGAATTTACGGGTACGGTTTACTCTTGGCAAGATAGCAAATGGCAGTCTAATAAAATGTTTGAAGTCAAACGTACTGATGACTTGCCAGTGGTCGGTATGCAAAACAGCTATCTGAGCGGACATGATGAGATTCACTCGTTATCGGCCAACTTAGACGTACCAAACATTCGCTTTTGGATGGGTTTTGGTGAGCACTATATCAATGTCTTTACCGTGCTTCAAAGCTTAGGTTTATTGTCTGAACAGCCTGTTATGACCGCTGAAGGGCAAGAAGTCATCCCGCTAAAAGTGGTGAAAGCCGTACTACCAGACCCTAGCTCTTTAGCAGCAGAATATACTGGCAAGACTTGTATCGGTGACAAGGTCAAAGGCAAGATAGATGGCGTAGATAGCGAAGTATTTATCTATAATGTCTCTGATCACAAAGAAGCCTACGAGGCGATGGGTAGCCAAGGCATTTCTTATACTGCCGGTGTGCCACCTGTCGCAGCTGCCATGCTTATTGCTACGGGTGAGTGGGACGCAGGTAAGATGGTCAACGTCGAAGAACTAGACGCCAAACCACTTATCAACCTATTGAATAAGATTGGTTTGCCAACTCGTATCAAAGACGAGAATGGTGATAGAGCGCTTGAGTTTGATATCTAGTTAGTCATAATCTGTATTCGAAAGCCCCTCTAACTCAATAGTGAGTCAGAGGGGCTTTTTTTGTTTTTACATGCTCGAAACTAAGCAAAGATGAATTATTGTTAGTTCATTAAGCGTTATAGAGTTTAAATGAGAATGATTTTTAATATTATTTATAGGAAAAGTACGCTAGTATTGCACCTTTGTATCATTTGCTAGACATCTTGTAACGGTAGAGGTTAGATTTTTGTCAGTAAATAAAAATAGGAGCAATGGATGACATACGCAGGATTTTTCTCTAAGAAATGGGCAATAGCAGGATTTGCTTGTTTGTTATATTCAACGTCATTTTCTGCATTTGGTTCGGAGACGGCGATGTTAACGATGGACAGTCCTTTAAAAGGCCAGCTAATAAATAGTACAAAAAACAATAAAAATTCTTTGGCTCATTCATCAAATATTAGCGTTCCCTGCGACAAAGGCGATTATCTGACGGGATATATCGATAGTGGTGATAATACGGTAACGCTTGATATTTTAGATTCGACAGGCAATCTATCGCGCCGTTTAGTTGATCATAAAAGCGGCAAGCAAAAATTTTATTTAGTGGCAGAAAACTGTGATGCGACATGGCGCTTGTCTGGATCAGGTGCATACCAAGTAGTGCTTGAGCAACGTATCAGTTTAGCAGATCAGAATTTAGAAAGTGCTTTAGAAAGCTCTGACACATTACTTAGTCCAAAAGTATCAGCATTACGTGAGTCACTGACAAAAGGACAGAGTAGCGATAGTTTTTGGGCGGATGTAGAGGTATTAGGTACACCGCTCGTTGAAGATACTGCTACTGGTACTGTGATGACATTTTTGGCGCGGGGCAATTATAACAACGTAAAACTTTTAGGCGCACCTTCTAACAATCACGAGTCGCTACAACAGCTAGCTAATTCTGATGTTTGGTATAAGAGTTTTGTGGTGCCAAAAAATACCCATTTTTCTTATCAGATAGCGTTTAATGTGCCTCAACCACCAGAATCTGGATTTGCACGTAGAGTGGCGATAAGAGCTGTGGCTCAGGCCGATCCTTATAATCATCATCCATGGCCTCATTCAGCAATCGACAAGTACACAACCAAATCTACTATTACGTTAAAAGATGCGCCAAAAAGGCCTTGGGTAGATGTGCAAAAAGAAACCCCTAAAGGCGAGCTTTCTACTTTTAAATTCACCAGCAGTACGTTAGACAATACCCGTGACATTACCATCTATTCTCCTGCTATTGATGACAGCCAAAATAATAGAGACGATGCGGTGTTGTTGTATATCTTTGATGCGGAAGCCTATATCGATGCGGTTGGATTGCCAACGATATTAGATAATTTAATCGCAGCAGGTGAGATTCCACCGGTGACGGCGGTATTTATCAGTAATCCTGATGGTGATGCCCGTGCGCGTGAATTGCCTGCCAATCCTGTATTTGCAGATGTATTGGCCAATGAGCTGGTGCCGCAAGTAAATAAACGGTTGCCAGTAGCGATACCAAAGGATAGAACGGTCATTGCAGGGTCGAGCTATGGCGGATTGGCTGCCACGACTATTGCGTTACGTCATCCTGATATATTTGGCAACGTTATCTCTATGTCTGGATCCTTTTGGTGGAAGCCAAAGGAGCAAACCGCAGGTGATAAGCATTTTGTGGCGTCTGAAGTTATCAGAATGGATAAAGTACCTGTTCGGTTGTTTTTGAGTGCTGGCGTGTTTGAAACAGCTCGTGGGGAAAGTAGTAGCAATGGTATATTGGGAACCAATCGTCATCTGCGTGATGTGTTATTGGCAAAAGGGTATGACACTCGTTATGAAGAGTATGGTGCAGGGCATGATTACTTTTCTTGGCGAGGAATTATCGGGGATGGCTTGATATCACTTTTTGGGTCTGAGGAAGAGAAGTAATATCTGTATTTTATATAAACAGTAGCGGCTATGGCAGGATAGCCGCTACTGTTGGGGCTAGCGGTGTCATCACGTTCTTGCTACTATCTATCGTTGTTTGAGCAAGTTTTATCGTTGCGCTGAGCGCACCCTACGGCTAATATCTAAGGAAGTAAATGGAATTTTATACAGGAAAATCAGAAGAAGACGATGCAAAATATCTTCTCTCCTACATAAACGATGTGTTGATTCCAGCGTCTGAAGAATTCTTTGTATTAGTGAATCAAAATAAAGTCCTGCTTCACCACGCCTTTTCTTTTAATACTATATTGTCTCATGCGATAGACTACATGATTTTTATCGCAAAAAAAGTTACTAAGTCATCCAGTAACTCAAGTGTCATACGAAGAAATGATTTCATATCTAAATTTGATAAAAAATACCATGTAGACGGATGTTCTCATATAAATAACAAGTTTAAATTGCTAGATGCTGTTAACAACTCGTTTAAGCATGTTGAATTAGAACAGAAAAGATATGCTGATTTAATAAAAGTATATGGTGATTTGAACTTTCATAACCTATTTGCTGAGGATGGGAAAGTGTTTTTTAAGTCTCAACTATATAGCTTTGATTATTGCAGAGTAGTTATGAGGCCCATTGCGAAAATTTTCGACTGTGATATAAACACGTACAACGACGTAGATGATTTTATTAATGGTAGGATACATGGTAGTTTTGGTTATGGTAATTTTCCTTATGAATATGAACCATACGATGCTATTGATAGAATGATTGATTTTTGCAACTCTGAATGTAAAAACTGTGGTGAAGTAGATGATGACTGCGACTGTGTTAATTACATTTATGGTCAAAAATTAGGTAAATGCTCACCCAATATAGATCCCAGTTTTGATTTTAATGATGTAATGTCAGATATTAGTGGAGCGCGTGAGTGGAGAAAGAAGTAAATTCCAAGAGTAGGATACACATGTGTGCTAGATAAACGTTGTAGTAGGCATAATTTATAGACTAATAAACTAATCTAAAATTATGCCTGTAACCTCTAAAACAAAGGTAATCAACCCACAAATATCAGCTCTCACTAGGATTATACGCTCTCAACGCCGCAATACGGTCATCAAGCGTTGGGTGTGAGCGGAATAGGTTTGCAATACTAAAGCCTTGCGTTTGTCCTGACGAGATTGCGAACGCTTTCATACTCTCAGGCATTTGGTCGGGGCGCTGTGCAGAAGGACGAAGCGCATTAAGCGCACTGATCATCTTTTCGCGGCTGGCAAGTTTTGCGCCCATTTGATCCGCACGAAACTCACGTAAGCGTGAGAACCACATGACGATGGCAGATGCCAAAAACCCCAGCAGGATATCCATTACAATACTGGTGATGAAGTAACCAATACCTGGGCGACCACTGGTGTTTTTGAACACAGTACGGTCAACGAAACTGCCGATAATTCGCGCAAAGAACATCACAAAAGCGTTCACCACGCCTTGAATGAGAGCAAGCGTGATCATATCGCCATTGGCCACATGACCAATCTCATGCGCCAATACTGCCTCGACTTCATCTTGATTCATATTCTGTAGTAGGCCAGACGATACTGCCACCAGCGCTTTATTCTTATTCCAGCCAGTCGCAAAGGCGTTTGGCTGCGAATTGTTAAAAATACCGACTTCAGGCATACCGATATTTACCGCCCGTGCTTGTTTGGCTACCGTATCGACCAGCCATTTCTCAGTAGCGTTACGTGGGGATTCTATGACGACCGTACCTGTTGATCTCTTAGCCATCCACTTTGACAAAAATAGCGATATCATCGAGCCAACCATACCATAGATGCCGCACATAATGGCAAGGCTAACATAATTAAGTCCGCCTGCCGTATGTACGTCACCAAGGCCAAAAAATCTCGATAAAATACCAAACACAATGCTAAATACCACAATCACTGCTAAGTTGGTCAATAAAAATAATCCAATGCGCATCATGACGCTAACTTCCTATGTAAAGTGTCGGTATGGCCTCGATAGAGCACTCTCTAAGAGGTTTGTTTGCTATAGTTGTATCTAAACCATATTGAATGGATGCTACTGCTGTAAACAAAAAGTCAAAACAGCGTATAGCGATTAATTTTATTATAAACTGAAGTGATTATTATGGCGAACCGTAGTTATCTATATTCAACCAATATTATTCCCGAAGCAAATCAAAATGATAGCAGTCGTGTGTTAACTGGCATATCAGAATATAACTATGATATTCCAATTGTCTTTAAGGTGTTACTCTCTGGTAATACGCAAGCCTGTCTATCAGTGATTTGGGATAACCCTGAAAAGATTGCTCTTATTGGAGATTATGCCAGCGGGGTGAAAAATCTTGAAGCATTCTTAGCAGCTATTAGGCTACCTGCTGCTCAGGCTCCAATTACAGAAGCGCTTGAGTTCTTAAAAATGCCAGAGAACCAAAATCAGTATTTTATTTTGGAGTGTGGCGAGATTTTTTCTATGAGCGAGACGCCAATAGAAGCGCAAAATCTGGCACTTCTCAATCAAGTACAGAATTTGCAGCCTGAGATAGAGGCGGCATATCAGTCACTGTTGCCACCTGCGAAAGTCATGAACGAACAACCAAGACCTATTGGACTATTGGCAAAACTGTTTGGCCGCCGTCCAACACCCGCGAAGGCATTGTCTGCCAATGAATCAGAACAAGCTATCTTTAGTCTTGGTCTGGGAGTTTGGTCGAATATTTTGTACTTTGACTTTTCTGAAGATGACCAAGATTAAGCTTTAAAAAATATAGAAATATCATGAGTGCTTTGAAAGTCTGATAAAACAAGAAAACGTAGAATAAGGTGTCGTTTTAACTTTCCTTGTCAGCACGCTTGGTGGAACACCATCATAATTTTTATTAAAAATAGAGAAGGCCTAATTATGAATACTCTAGAGCTCAAAATCCCACCTGTAGCGCAAGTTATTATTATAGCCGCTGTTATGTATGGCGCTTCTAGAATTATACCTAATTTACAGTTCGATTTTGATGGATCAAATACGCTGGCGATTGGTTTGAGTACTATAGGATTGGGTAGTGGGGTCATGGGTGTGGCTCAATTTAAAAAAGCGCAAACCACCGTGAATCCGCATACGCCCGAAAAAGCTACAAACCTAGTGACACGTGGTATTTATCAATACACCCGAAACCCGATGTATTTAGGATTGGTGCTTATTCTATTAGGTTGGGCTTTTTATCTGTCTCATTTTTTACCATTTATGCTAGTGCCTGTTTTTATGATTTATATGACGCGCTTTCAAATCCAACCAGAAGAAAGAATGATGACACAGAAGTTTGGTATAGAGTATCAGGATTATATAGCTAAAGTACGCAGGTGGATATAAAGCTTATAGAGTATTCAGTCGCGGTGGGGTGCTCGATTGCACAGTTGTAAAGGATAGGGTGCTGGTCTCTGGTAATGCTGTAAAATATTTGACTGGATTTATCACGATTGCAGAGTAGTGGGTGAGGAGTAGTAAGTTTTGACAGAATTAAAGACCGTTGGGCTGTTTGCGCTTACCGCATTAGCAGAAATTATCGGTTGCTACCTGCCTTATCTTTGGCTGCGAGAAGGTAGATCAATCTGGCTTCTGATACCTGCTGTACTGAGTTTGACAGCTTTCGTATGGTTGCTGACATTGCATCCGACGGCTGTAGGCAGAGTCTATGCTGCTTACGGTGGGGTATATGTGGTCATGGCAATTTTATGGTTGTGGACAGTGAATGGTATACGACCAACCACGTGGGATGTTATAGGTTCGATAGTTGCACTGATAGGAATGGCGATTATTATGTTTGCACCGCGCAGTGGCTAGGGCATATTCTCAATTCAAACGAAAGCCAAAAAAATGCCAATCAAACGGTGAAGCTTGATTGGCATATTGATGCACTTACTATTAATGCAATTATTATTAATGCTTACCTAAGATGCTGCTATTGTCTTCTTTCTTAGCTTGTTTTGCCGCTTTCTTTTCTTTTGCAGTCAGAAGCGGTTTCTTTTTGACATTCTTTTTACTGTCTTGACCTTTGCTCATGGTTCTTTCCTCTTGAAATAAGCTGCAATATCCATAAAGTCAAAATAAGCAGACCTCAAGGAATATATTGGTACAGATGACGCGGATATCGCGTACTGTCATGAGTATAGGCTTAAGAGGTATTAATAGATAGCACGCGCACAATTCACCTACGATTCAATTAATGCCTTTGTTAATCCCAAATGAGTCATGTCAATTCGTATAATAAATATGAGTATTCATAAGTGCTTACTTACGGATACATAGTGATTTGCTATAATGGGCAACACGCCGACGAATAGATACGGCAAACCTTTATTTATAAACATTTAGCACAATGCTGCTTACAGCTTTGGTCAATATTATTATGCGTATTCGTAAACTCTTTAAATTTGAAAATGCCCATATCGTTCGCAACTGTAGTTCTGAACGTTGCAAGCATTCTATCCATGGTCACAGTTATCAGATTGAGCTGATTTTAGAGGCCAAACGTTTAGATCATGGTCAGATGGTCTATGATTTTGGTCTATTAAAGTCTTCGATTAAAGACATCATTGACAGCTTCGATCATGCTATTTGTTTTTGGAATAAAGACGATCCTGAATATATCGATGCTTGTAAAAAGTTCAGTGCGCGCTGGATAAGCCTGCCAGTGTCACCATCGGCAGAGCAGTTTTCACGAGTGATATTCTTTTGGGCGCAAGAGATTCTGCGCCAGACTCAAATGCAAAACGGTGAGTCGGATGTCAGTGTGTACTCAGTTATTGCACACGAGACAGCGACAGGCTATGCGCAGTGTTTCGCTGATGATGTAGCCAATGAGCAAATGGGTAAATTGGTTTTGGAAGAGTTTGCGTTCAGCGACCAAGTTTCCAAAGAATGGCATGACCCTGAGCTGTATGCCAAACTGATTCGCGGCGAGCGTTTTATGAATCCATCCGTGACGATGCAGGTTCAGACAGAACCAACACAGGCAGGTTCAGACTGATGCAGACTGATAAATTGATAAAAGACAGTAAACACTCGCAAACATTGATACTGAACTCTGAGCAAGACACTCAGGCATTGGCGCAGCAGTTGGCTGACTTACCATTGACGGGTAGTGTGTGGCTGGCAGGAGACTTGGGTGCAGGTAAGACCACGTTGACTCGCTATTGGCTGCAAGCGCTTGGTCATACAGGTGCAGTAAAGAGCCCGACCTATACGTTGGTTGAGCCTTATAATATTGAACAAGGCGATGGCAAGATTAAGCCAGTCTATCATGCAGACTTATATCGTCTTCAAGATCCAGAAGAGCTGTCTTTTATAGGATTTGATGAGTATTTGGATGAGCCAAATGCACTGGTCATTATCGAATGGGCAAGCCGTGCAGATGGTTATTTGCCTCAGCCGACGTTGTTTATTGATATAACTCAAGGTGATGGCGATACTCATGGTAAAGAGTCTCGTCTGGTTGAGCTACGACTGTCAAAAGCAGGTCAAGCGCTGGATTTGGATTTATCAGCGCTCAAGATTTAATGTTGTGAAAAATGGCTGTAATCCAAAGTGTCTGTAATTCAAAATGCTTTTAATTCAAAGCGCCTGTAATCCAAAACATACGATGCTCATCCATGTCTGATAATTATTCTAATACACGTATTAAAAAACTGTCGCCATTGCTCATTAATCAATTAGCAGCGGGTGAGGTCGTAACGCGTCCGGCAGCAGTGGTCAAAGAGCTACTTGAAAATGCCATCGATGCTGGTGCTACCAATATCGAGATACACATTACCCAAGGCGGCATGGGTATGATTGAAGTGGTAGACAATGGCGTTGGTATCCATCCCGACGATATGGTCATGGCGATTACTCGTCACGCAACCAGTAAGGTCGCTGATGTGGCCAATCTTCATGGTATCGCAACATTGGGTTTTCGCGGTGAAGCATTGGCAGCGACGGCAGCGGTTTCTCGTCTAACATTGTCCAGTAGTCATGATGATAGCGGTGTTGGTCGTCAGCTACAGGTCTCTGGTGTCCTAGCGGATGAGCCAAAACTGATACCCATCGTTCACAATCGTGGTACGACCATTACTGTCAAAGATTTATACTTCAATGTGCCAGCACGTCGCGGTAACTTAAAGTCTATTGCCACTGAATTTGGTCATATTGAGTCAATGGTTCGTGATGTTGCCTTGGCTCGTGCCGATGTAGCGCTCACACTGTTTCATGATAACAAGAAACGCATGTCGCTATCTTCTCATGAAGCGTCATCAACTTTGCAAGCTACAAGTGCTATCTCAAACCATCATGACAATGTAGTAGGTTATTTGCCTTTATCGCGTCTTGAGCAAGCAACAGGTATGGCATTGATGGACAATGCGATACAGATAATGATAGATCTTGCTAGCTTACTACCACCAACCATGGCACACGACGATGATAATGGCCTTGGTCATCACGCCAGTATCCGTGGTTGGATATGGCCCATACTGAATCAAGGGTCACAAGAGGCATTACCGAAACTGTTATATGTGAATGGTCGTTTGGTTAAAGAACCAATTATTAGTAACCAGTTGCGCCAACTTAGCCACAGTGCTGGACTAAATAGTATTGGCTATGCCTTGTATTTTGATTTGCCAACGCAATGGCTTAATATCAATGTGCATCCATCTAAGCAGCGTATTAAAATTGGCTCGCTTAATAATATTATGGCGCATTTAAATCATGCGATTCAATCAAAACTAAAGCATATTGACGTACCAGAGCAGCCTGCCACACATGACAAACCATTAATAAAAGATAGTACGTTTATAACTGATGCAGGGATAGGTGTTGTACCTACCACACAATCTTACGAAAGTGCTGTATCTCCGAACCGAAACAGGCAGGTGAATACTGCTAAACAGCCATATGAGCACCCAGGCCGTCAGGCAATGTCGCAACCTCAATATCTAGTAGAGTCAGCGTTAAATGGTAGTGAGTCTACAGGTCAGTATGCTAATATCTCAAACAATATATTGGCGGCAACAGCAGCTTTACCAACTTGCTTAGAGGTCATTAGTGACTTGGATACGTTAGCACTTGATACTGATACTGATACTGATACTAGTTTTGCTAAATGCGTTGAGGACACATCATTACCTTGGTTGTTATTTTTTCATCAAGGACAGTGTTTTCTTATTGGAGAGCAGGACTGGCAATCAAAGTTAAGTCAACTGTTTGAAGCAAAGATACTGAGTGGTAATATATTGCAGGAAGCTAAGCAAGCCAATACTGCAAAAGATGTTAATCAACAACTTGTGACTATAAGTCAGCAGATGTCCGCGCAAGACTTGATGCTGTTTATGACAGATATTGAAACGTTGCTCAATAAGCATTCGATTAAAGCTATTAGTACTCATCATTTGGCAGCACTGATGCTTCTATAGTCAAATTCATATCAATCAGCTACATCATTATCCTCGCTAACCATGCTAATGTATCGCTTGCACTCGGTTTGCTTGTATCGAGATTATTTGAGCTCAACTATATTTATTCCTGAAGAAATAATCAATTAGGTTTGATGCTAGCTCCTAACTACTCACTATAAATAATGATTAAAGGCAATCCTATGGGACAGTCGTCTGAGGGTTTATCTCAACAGCTAACAGATAATAGCGTGGTGTGTTTGATGGCACCAACCGCAAGTGGCAAAACCGCACTAGCCTATGAGCTATACGATACAGGGCGCTACGAGCTGATTTCGGTAGATTCAGCGCTGATATATCGTGATATGAACATCGGCACAGCCAAACCGTCAGCTGATGAGCTGGCACGCTACCCACATCACTTGGTTGATATCATTGACCCGATACAAAGTTATAGTGTTGCCGAGTTCGTTAGTGATATTGCCCGTCTTATTGATAAGTGTCACCAAAAGGGTAAGATTCCATTGCTAGTGGGCGGTACTATGATGTATTACATGGCACTACTGGATGGATTGTCTCCGGTACCTGACAGTGATGCTAGTGCGCGCGCGCGGGTGGAGCAGTGGCGACAGGATGAAGGTATCGAAGCGTTGTATGATTACCTCGGTCAAATAGATCCCATAAGCCATGAGCGCCTGAATGCAACCGATACTCAGCGTATTACTCGAGCGGTTGAAGTGTATCTGCAAACAAACACGCCACTTAGTGACTGGCAACGTCAGCCTAAACAAGCATTGGCACACAATCCAAATCAGCAGTGGCATGCGCTGGCAGTGATACCTGACCGCCCATGGTTGCATAAACGTATCGCGCAGCGTTTGGATATAATGTGGGATGAGGGATTATTAGCGGAAGTGATCGGTTTGCTTGAGCAATATACATTAACCCCCAATTTAGCGGCGATGCGCTGTGTAGGCTATCGGCAAGTATTGGAGTATCTAGTACATATAAAACACCCAGTATTTGAGTTACCACATTTAGATAAGGCACAATTCTATGATGCTTTTGAATTGGTTCAAGCGTCAGGTCGTGAGTCAGAAACACAAAATAACAATATGCAAAGTCAGGTACAATCTACGATGTCTGATGATGAGTTCGAGGCGCTTGCTTGTCAGCAAATGCAAAATAAGGCATTATATGCTACAAGACAGTTGGCAAAACGTCAGTACACTTGGTTGCGTAAAGTGATACAGCTGCCTAATGAGCAAAGTCACTCTGTATCTAATGCGGTAATGATAAAAACATTTACGACGATGGCGCAGGCAAGAGATTATCTGTACTAAAAATTTGAGACCATCCCGAATTCTGTGTAACTGCCGTTTAGATTAAATGCTTGCTGATACG
>NZ_JBQSVP010000036.1:0-27090 GCF_052376345.1 Psychrobacter sp. AOP5-GZ1-6
CAAGCGATTATGTCACTAACTTTCCTAACCATAATAATCGTGCTGTCCCCTATGTCCGTTGGGGAGCACTTTTAGTCGCCATGGCTTTATCTGCATACTTAGCAAAAGCCTATCAAAAAAACCTACAAGGTAATGGTATCTGGGTATTTGTTATCGTAGTACTTATCGTTATTGTTTTAGCGAAGGTCGTTTTTAAATGGGTAATTAATAGACGTTTGAAACGCTAGATTGTCATCCATAGTTTTATTACTTTAACCCTCTTACTTATTGATATGAATGCCTTATGCCAACTAAACATCAAAACCACCAATCTGATTCAAATCACTCCATACCATCAGAAGACACACGTACTGACCGCAACTTTGACGCCATCGCTGATCACTTTGAAAAAAAAGTCTATGGTGGTCTAAAAGGTGACATTCGATTGGCGGTACTGCGCCGTGATATCTTTGAGCATTGCGCCCAAATGAGCAAAGATCTTGGCAGACATTTACGTATCTTAGATGTGGGTGCAGGACTTGCACAGATTGCTATTGAGCTTGCAAAACAAGGTCATACGGTCATCATCAATGACATATCAGAAAACATGCTAGAAAAAGCCAAGACAAGTGCTGCACAGTTGGATCAAAAGCTTGATATCAACTGGTATGTTTGTCCGTATCAATCGCTTGAGGACAAGCTGGCTCAGGTAGGCACAGAAAAATTTGATTTAATTTTATGTCACGCATTGCTTGAGTGGTTGGCAGAACCTGCAATGGTTATGGACTTTTTTGATCGCCAACTAACAGATAGTGGTGCACTATCACTGTGCTTCTATAACCCTGCTAGCTTCGATTATCGCAACCTGATTATGGGAAATTTCAACTTACTCGATAATACCGAATATAAAGCTGATAATAAGAAAAGCCTGACACCCAATCACCCTGTGGCTAAACAAGAGGTGGAATCCTGGTTAGTCGCCCATCATTATCAAACGGTTCGTACCAGTGGACTGCGTGTGTTTCATGATTATTCACCACTCAAACGTGGCGGACATACAGATCCAGAAGCGGTAATACGGATGGAGCTGCGTTACTCACAACTAGAGCCGTATAAGTGGCTGGGACGTTATTTGCATATACTGGCCACCCGAAAAACATAGCAATAATGAGCCAATAAAATAAGAGACTAAATTGAGCTCAGCCAACTGTTTTGTCTATGCAGTTTTATCTATGCAGTTCCTATATATCCTTTGTCTACGCCGCCCCTGACCCATCATACTCTGACCATGTGGTGGCATTGATGTTTTTTTCATCGAATACAACCACATGCTCAAGCATCGGTAAGATACCGATGCGCGTACCTATCTCATGATTATGATGACTAGGAACTAGCGATAGTACGGTCTGTCCATCGTCAAGTTGTAAGCGGTATAAGTAGTTCGCCCCGCGAAACACACGTCCGATAATCAGTGCTGTCTGCGTACTGTCATCGTCATGAATGATATCATCAGGACGTACCAGCACTTTAATTAGTGTGCCATTTGGATAATCATACTCGCAATGCTGTGGGTGACCAGACTCATCATAGACTTCCATACGGCGATAGATATCACCGAGTGCCGTCTCAACATGACCTTCTTTGATGATGCCATCTATCATCGCCCCCTCGCCCACGAACTCGGCGACAAACGGACTAATAGGCTCATGATAAAGCTCACTCGGCGTTGCCCACTGCACCAGCTTACCCTCACTCATGACGCCGACTTTATCCGCCAATGCAAACGCTTCGTTTTGATCATGCGTCACTAATATAGCGGTGGTATTGGTACGTTTTAGAATATCACGAACATTCATAGCCAATGACTCGCGTAGCACCACATCTAGGTTTGAAAACGGTTCATCCAATAGCAAAAGTTTGGGATTTGGCGCTAGTGCACGTGCGAGTGCTACCCGTTGCTGCTGACCACCTGAGAGTTCACTAGGACGTTTGTCCGCATGCTCGGTTAATTCGACAAGGCTTAGCATCTCAGCCACACGGGCTTTTTTGTCAGTGGCAGACCATTTGTTGAGGCCAAAAGCGATATTTTTTGCCACACTTAGGTGACCAAATAACGCATAGTCCTGAAACACCATACCCATGTCACGTTTGGCTGGTACTACGGCAAATGAGGTACGAGCCGTTTTATCCGTTAGGCACTGATTGTTTAATTGAATACGGCCACCGCGACTTTCTTCTAGCCCTGCAATCGCACGTAATGCCGTGGTTTTTCCGCAACCGCTATACCCCAAAAAGCAACCAATCTCGCCTTGCTGTAATTCTAATGACAGTCCATTGACGATGATCGTATCGTCATAGCCCACGATTAAATCTTGCACACTAAAATAAGGATCAGCAGCGTCTTTGGTATCTGAGCTAAAACCACGGTCTTGCGCCAACCTGCTAGTAGACTGAGGCTCTATTGGCTTAGCACTTGTTGGCTTAGTACTTGTTGCTTGAGAGTCTGATAAGTTTTTAGTTAGATCCGTGTGCATAGACAGTACCAGTTAGCAGTTAGCGATTAATAAATAAAACTCGTAGAACGATGGATAAAACGTGATGGAAACGTTTGAATATTTTCGACTTATTTCAGACAATCAAGGTTAACTTTGTTTGTCACTTTGACGCAATAATATCCAAACAGGCAGCAATCCGACCAACACTATCAATAAGCTTGGTAATGCAGCACGTCCCCACATACCTTCACTGGTCATCTCAAACACTCGAACCGCCAACGTATCCCAGCCTTGCCGCCGAGTCATTAACGTAATTGGCATCTCTTTCATGACTTCAACAAAGCCCATTAATAATGCAGTTAGTACACCAGGACTCAGCACTGGCAACATCACATGTCGCCATCGTTGATAAGCACTATCACTCAGCAGTTTGGCAGCCGCTTCTTGATTGATGGTCAATCGCTGTAATTGGCGATCCACCGGCTGAAAACTAACGGTCATAAAGCGCGTAGACAACGCCAGTAACATAACAATCACGCTACCTGATAGCAGCTGCTGCGACGTAATGCCAAAAGCAATCATCTGATTGTCTAACCAAGCAATGGGAATAAATATGCCGACAGCCAAGACCGTGCCGGGCACCACATAACCCAAATTGGCCAACGTGGTCATTAGCTTGGTTGATCTATCAGGATACTGACGCTTAATCCAAGCAATAATAACCGCCAAAAAGGCGATAAAAATCGTGGTCATACTCGCAATCATGATGCTATTGGTCACAAAATCAATGTAACGGGCATCAAAATCCTGCCTGAAATTCAACGCCGTCCAATAGATAAGTTGCAAAAACGGTATAAAGAAAGCCACTGCAAAAATCATTGTGCATAATAACGTCATGGCCCATTTGGCAGAGGTCCTGGCTTCAAAGCGCTGATTACTACCTTGAGTGATAGAGTTGCCACGCTTTGCCTGCCAATACTGCTCAAACAACACAACGATAAACACCATACCGATTAATAAGGCTGCCAGCTGTGCCGCAGTGGTCAAGCTAAAGAAGCCAAACCATGCTTTATAAATGGCCGTGGTAAAAGTATCGACATTGAATACTGACACCGCGCCAAAATCTGCAAGCGTTTCCATACTGGCCAGTAGTAATCCGCCGATGATCCACGGTAGTGCTTGTGGCAGTGCCAACCGGAAAAACACGCGACCACGAGTTAAACCCAGCATTTGCCCTGCTTCAATCGCGCGCCTACCCTGCGATAAAAACGCTTGGCGCGCCAGTAAATAAACGTAAGGATAAAAGGCTAAAGACAAGACTAGACCGGCACCCCAGATATTACGAACCGAAGGAATTGCTGTATTAATACCTAAATCACGCAAACCTGTCTGCAATGGCCCACTAAAATCAACAATACCCAAGGTAACAAATGCCAAGACATAAGCCGGTATCGCTAGCGGCAACATTAGCGCCCACGAAAAAAACCGCTGCCCAGGGAAGCGATACATACTGGTTATCCACGCAAGTACGGTACCGACCGTACCAGAAACAACCGTGACCATTAACAATAAAGTCGCGGTGTTTTTTAGGACTTGCGGCAGCACATACTCTGCCATGTGCGTCCAAATATCGGCAACTGGCTGCGTCCACGACAACAGCACAATCACAATTGGCACAAGCATAAACAACGAAATCAGCCCTAAGACTGATTTTGAAAAGATACATTTCCGAGTGGCATGGTCTTGACTGACCATGTGATGTTTGTCGATACTAGCACTATTTCTGCTAATGTCATCGACTGTAGCACTGTTGCGTACAGACGCATCTGGCGTTGTGCTCATAAATTATTACCGTGTCATACGTATAGAAACCTTATATAAAATCAAATCCCAAAATACCGTAAACGCTATCAAACTTCGTCACGGTCGTTTTGAGATTGGTATTATTTATGATTTCTATTTATAACCTGCTTTGTCCATTAATTGAATCGCTTGGGTTTGTAGCTCACCAAACTTTTGCACACTGATATCATCTTTATTGAACGGACCCCATGATCTGAGCATATCTGACTCATCAACACCTTCTTTCACTGGGAATTCTTTATCTGAGCTGGCATAAAGACCTTGTGCCTCATCAGATGACAACCACTCTATCAATTTAAGCGTACCATCTGGATTGTCTGAGCTTGCCACTACACCAGCACCTGAGATATTGACATGCGTACCAGTCGTGCCTTGGTTTGCCCAAAATATATTGACAGGGAAATCTGGTTTTTCATCTAGTATGCGACCATAATAATAACTATTCGCCACACCTACTTCGCACTGACCAGCAGCGATGGCTTCAAGCATACTGGTATCATCACTGAACACATCAGTGGCTAAATTATCTACCCAACCACGAACGATTTCTTCCGTTTTTTCTTGACCCAAGTGCTCCATCATACTGGCCACAAGTGATTGGTTATAGACCTTCTTAGACGTGCGTAGGCATAACTTACCTTTCCACTTTGGATCGGCCAAATCTGCATAAGTAGATAACTGGTCAGCACTGACTTTGCTTGGGTCATAAAAGATAGTGCGAGCACGTAATGACAAACCGGTCCACTGACCTTGTGGATCACGGTATTTTGCAGGAACGTTAGCTTCCAATACAGTAGACGATACTGGCTGTAGCAAACCTTGCTGTGCAGCTTGCCATAAGTTACCAGCATCAACGGTCAAAAGCATATCAGCGGGTGTATTCTGACCTTCTGCTTTTAGCCGTGCCATGAGCGGACCAGTGCTGTCTGTGACTAGCTCAACCTTCACACCTGTTTGTTCGGTATAGCGATCTAGCAATGGCTTAATTAACTGCTCGTTACGTGAAGAATAAATAGTCACTGTTTGACCGTCTGCACTCGTAACATCACCATTCGCAGCTTGCTGTTCACTACTATCTGCTGCTGTATCTGTCTCCGCACTTTCTTCTGTTGTAGATGAGTTATTACAACCCGCTAATCCCAACATCATACCCAATATAGCAACAGGTAAGACGAGCTTAGTAGAAGTTAGGTTAGCGCTAATGGTATTCAGTGACATGGTTTTCCCCACAATAATACAACGGAAAGATAAGATGGCGACAAGGCAAAACAGCTATAAAAACCCTGACTGTTAGGATAGTAACACCGCAATACTTCAAAACAACATACTAATAGAAATGAGATTAATTATCAATACATTTGTCTTATTCAAAAACACATCTAGCAACAGATATAACGATGGCTATTTAAAGCCTACACTTGCTGGTTCTGACAATCCAAACAGTCATAGATTTTTTAATACTTTTTGAGCTTTTTTAGGGTTCCTTTTTTTGAAGTTCACTGTAGCAGCCACTGTCCTAAGATAGCATTCACAGCGGCTTCTGTCCGCAAGATACGTGAACCAATATTGACAGCTTCACAACCCTGCGCGGCAAGCATTGCTATCTCATAATCTATCCAACCACCCTCAGCGCCGATACAGACTAAGCTGGGTAAGTTTTTTGCTGTAGATGATGATTGCTGGTGTCGCAAATACTGTGCAAATGACTGCTCACTATAAGGGTGCGCAACAATACCTCGGTGGGTCATAATACTTGCCAGCTTATCTTCGACAAATGGCTTAAAGCGTTTTTCTAAGCTAATTCGAGGTGCTATCGTATCGACGCCTTGTTGTAGTCCTTCTAATAAAAACTCGTCAAGCCGTGCCAGCATTGGACTTTGCCAATAGCTTTTTTGTGTGCGATAGCTATTGATAAGAATGATATCTCGTACGCCAAGTGCGGTCATATCCATTATCAAGCGTCGTAACACTTTAGGACGTGGCAGTGCCAATATGACGGTTAAGTCTAACTTGGGTGGAGGTTCAGTAGTCAGTTGAACATCACCCAACTGAATGCTATCCGAGCAGATATTTTCAATGATTGCCGTGCCTAGCTGACCACCTAGCTGACCAATCTTTAGTGTATCACCGACTTTTGCGGCGAGTACGTTATGGACATGATTGACCTGTGATGACTCACTGATTTGCGCAGAGTCATGCGAAAAGCTAGTATCGGGCAATAATATACAGTTCATAGTATCTCTTGTTTGGCATACTGCTCGATAACGTCTTCAATCATCGTAAATTGACGTATCAATACTGCTTGTTGTTGCACGGTCATCTGCTCGCCAGCTTGTCCTGCCTGTTTTGCTACATCAAGATGACTCAACCAAGATAACAACTGCTGATAAATAAGTTCTATATCATCATTTTTATCGGTATTCAGCGAGCTTGTGGTACTTATTGCGTCCTGAGTAACAGGGTGATAAAAGGTGTTATGTGGTTGATACAGCGCACCTACTTCAGACAATTTATCAACCACCACTTGGCAAGATTGTGTATAACCACCCATTATCACAGGTGTTGCTACGCTCGCTGGCTCGACAGGATTGTGACCACCGACATCGACCAACGACCCACCAACTAGCGCCACATCTGCTAATGCATACCAAGTCATCAGCTCACCCATGCTATCAGCCAAATAAACTTGTGTCTCAGGGTTAATGCCCTGGTCTGCACTGCGCCGTGTCATTGTTAATTCTGACTTTTCAATGAGCGCTGCCACTTCGTTAAAACGCTCAGGATGTCGCGGTACGATAATTAGTAGCGTGTTAGCAAGCGCTGGATTAGATAGTAGATGCTTATGTAGTGACAATACCGTCTCTTCTTCACCGCTATGCGTACTTGCTGCTACCCAAACTGGTCGCTCAGTTGTTCCAAACGCTTGTGCCAGTTTAACTTTTTGGTCTAGTATTTCGCTACTTTTGCCTGCTGCATCGCTCGCCTTCATTTCAGCAACAGCGTCATCGCTCTCCAAGAAGTTAGTTTGAGAAATACTGCTGGTAGGAGCACTGATTTTAGAAACATTGGTTTTAGAAATACTTGTTTTAGGCGTATTAATCACCCATTTTAAAGAACCTGCCACACGAATTTGTGCGCTATCGGCTCCCAATTGCCGAAAACGTTTAGCAGAGTCATTGTCTTGCGCAATAATCAACGCCAGATTTTTCATCATACTGCTACTAACCGCACCTATCTTTTGGTAACTTTTAAACGAAGATGCTGATAGCCGACCATTAACTAAGATACTAGGAATACGATGTTCTGAGAGCTTGGTTAAAATATTCGCCCAAAGCTCTGTTTCTACAAACAAGGCAACGGTAGGCTGTACATGATTTAAGAACTGCTCTATCACGGTAGGACTGTCTACAGGCACGTAGCTATGACTCATGCGACCTTGAGCAATATCATCAGCGAAACGGCTAGCACCACGAGCAAACCCCGTCTGCGTGGTATTGGTCAACCATACCTGATAACCATGAGCCAATAACCTGTCCAGTAACGGTGCAACGGTATTGGTCTCGCCCAATGAGACAGCATGACACCAAACGATACCCTTATTAGCATTGTCATTAGCATTGCCCTGAGCCATTGGCATAACCGTACTTGCATACACCGTTGGGCTTGATGGATAGTTTTTACCAAAACGCTGCTCCACTTCTTGTTGATAGTTCTCACGCTTATGCGATCTTCGCCATACTTGCAGTCGATATAACGGCTTCAATAGTCCAATCGCCAGTTGATAATAAGCAGGCGGCTTATAAACAGCATGTCTCATGAACGATATAGAATTAACGGAATCAACAGAGCCAGTCGCTTGTGAGGAATAATCAGGTGAGGTATCAGAAGATGGCATGAAACAGCCTAGATTAGTAATTGATCAAATAGGAGAAAATAGCAGCAAAAAACGCGCCAATTTTACCTGAATTTGGCGCTCAACAATAAACTTTTATAGCACGTCTTAGTCAAGTAGCCGTAAACCTTTACATAGACCTGTAGTTTAGGGTGTGTCCTCATTTTAAAAGTGGTGATAAAAATGAGATAAATGACCGTCAAACAATAAAGATAGCGCAGATAATATCAAGGTAAGTAGTCAGATATTTGACGCCATTTGGCAGGATGTAGCCATTTCTAACTCATCTAAATGATTATCGATTGAACTAAAGACACACCCTAGCTACCACACTTAAACAATGAGTATTATCAATAATGCAATGACTATCACGGCAACCAATAATAACTGGTATCGCTTAGTACTATGCTGCTCTTGTTTTTGTGTGGTGATTAATGCTTGCGCTTGCTGCCATTGCATGACAATCTTCGCTGCTTCCGTGTGACCATTTTCAGCAGCTTGCTCTAACCAGTATTTACCATTATCGATATCTTGTACCACACCGATACCTTGGTAGTACATCTTGCTTAACAAGCGCTGTGCACGGCTATCATTTTTACTAGCGGCTTGTTTAACCCATGCTGTACCTGATTCTGCCGAAGCATTTTTGTCCGCTGCAAGACCTTCATTAAGCAGCTCATACATCGCTAACCGTAGCATTGCAGCAGTATTTCCAGCATTAGCAGCAACTTGTAATTTTGAGAGTGCTTTTTTCTTTGCAGCCATCTGACTCTCTGAAAACACCACTTGCGCACGTGCTTTAGTTTGTTTGGCAATGTGTTGTTCAAACTGCTCTAACACGGTGGAAGATTGATGATATTCATCATGACCCGACGTCTGCGCCACCTCTATCTCATTCAACTCTATAAGCAACTGCGTAAACATATCTGGCGTTGGTGCGCTTTTTGACAAAGGTATTGTTTCGTTTGATGTAGAGTCTACGGATGCAATACCTTCTGGCTTAGTACTGTCTACTGATTTAGTCGTTTCTACTGATGGTGTCACTTTAGACAGTGTAGGCTGGATTGGGTGATTGTCGTTTTCAGACTTTGATACAGCCTTAGGTACGGGCATATCAGTCAATGAGTCTGTTTTCAATACCTCATTCTGACTGGCTGCCTTTGCCGTATTCAAATAAGCATCTTCTGACGTACGCTTACTGGTATTTTGTATGATAGGCTTGGCTGGCATGACTGCTCTTACTGAGCTAACGGCTGGAGCTACTTGAGCATCATCTGATATTGGCAGATTTGAGCTTACGGCTTGATACAAGCCACTAGCCACTTGGCCACCTTTTACGGCTTCAAACGGCCTATCAATGTGACCAAACAAACGCAATCCTATCGGCTCTAAGGCAAAAAACAATGACGTTGTTTTTTGAGTATCAGAAGCATCACGGTAGATGACTGCCATATGCTGATAAAAATCATCAGTTATAAGAGGTAGCTCAGGATAGCGCTTATGTATCTCAAACTGTCCGTACCAATGCGGTGTACTTTGCCATTGCTGTGCCAACACTCGTCCGGCATAAAATGCTAAAAACATCATAAAGTTGCGATAGCGCTCATCAACGAGTAGCGTGTTTTCGTCCCACTGTCCAACTTTAATCATTTCACGGCGGATTTGTGATAGCAATGTATCGACACGCTGTAAACTGGCTAGCGATTCATCCAACGTACAATTACGAAGTTCAGTCTCATAAGCGATGCCACCAGCGATAGCACGTCCAGCTAGAAAATCTTGCCAATAGCCTTCGGCAATATAATCAAAAGGCGTGATAGGTGATGCAGACATAGTCAAGCGAGTCCTGTATAGAAGTAAGTCAATAATAAGAAAAACAAAATTACTATAAAATCTGTCATTATTTTAAGGCGTGTCTTCATTTTACACATAGTAATGAAAATGAGATAGACAGCTCACCTTACCCTAAAATCAAAAAGGCTACAATAAAGGACTAAACAAGCGAACGACATTGTCAAACAGTCGCTCTGTACCGCGGCGCTGCTGCCAATCTTCCAAATTCAAAAATCGGCAATTTTGCAAATAGACTTCTTGACAATCAGCCACTTGAGTAACCATCTCTGGCGTATAAATAGCCAGACTAACTTCCATATTAAGATAAAAACTGCGCATATCGATATTCACCGTACCGAACAGACAGTAATCGTCATCGACCACCACCGTTTTAGTATGCAACAACCCGCCTTTAAATAAAGCAATAGTCACACCCGCATCCAACAGCTCTTGATAATAAGCCTGCGAGGCATGCTGCACGAGAAAAGAGTCAACCTTTTCAGGCACAATCAGTGTGACATCCACTCCACGCTTAGCCGCTGTCGTTAATGCGCCTGACAATGCTTCATCAGGTACAAAATAAGGCGTAGTGATGCAAATGCGTTTATTAGCGCGATGAATCACCGTTACCAAGGTATTATAAATAACATGAGCGGTCACTTGCGGTGCAGAAGGTATCAGCTGAGCTAGCACATTGTCTACGACAGGCATTTTTGGTATGACAATGGATGTAGAGCCAATATCAGGCTGCTCATGACAGTCAACCGCTTCACCTAATACCTTCACTCGGCTGTTTAGATCATTGATTGTCGGATTCATCACATATAGCTTACGAGTATAGCCATTCACTCGCTGGTTGAGCGCATGTAGGTTATCATTATTTTCAGCACCGATATCCGTCGCCACTACTATTGCCATGGCTGTCGTGATACTTATAGAGTGTTGGCTGGTTGTACGTATCGCCACATCAATCCACTGTCCAACATTTTTATTTTGTTTAAAGAATCTGGGGTCAACCAAATTAAAGCTACCGATATATCCGATATACTCATCAATAGCCACCATTTTTCGATGATTGCGCAAATCTGAGCGCTTAAACAATGTCTTAAATAGTCCCACTGGCAGCGACTGATGAACGAAAACACCTGCTTTCTCTAATGTACGATGCGCACCACTATTAAAAAAGCTAAAACTGCCCACACTATCAGCCAATATATGACACTCTACGCCGCGCTGCGATGCTGCTGACAAAGCTTCTATTACCTCTAACACTTGTCCCTTTGGATAAATAATATAAAACTCCATCAGAATAATGCTTTGTGCGGCATTGATGTCCTCAATCAACCTCTGAAAAATCGTATTAGGAGCTGTTAATAGCTGCATACTATGATTGGGAAACACACCCAATCCTGTCCAACGCGTACCTATCTGACTGACACCGCGATAGTTATCTGTTAGCAAGTCTTGGCCTTTATCAAACACGAGGTTCTCACGCCGCGCCATATCATTCATCAATAGGCTTGCTTGGTCGACACGCTCACGATAGCGCCGCCCAATCATCGGCTCACCGAGCAATATATACGCGATAAGTCCAAAAACAGGTAGAGTATAAAGCACAGCAACCCAA
The DNA here is from genome assembly GCF_052376345.1 of Psychrobacter sp. AOP5-GZ1-6. Taxonomy (NCBI): domain Bacteria; kingdom Pseudomonadati; phylum Pseudomonadota; class Gammaproteobacteria; order Moraxellales; family Moraxellaceae; genus Psychrobacter; species Psychrobacter sp. AOP5-GZ1-6. The sequence continues at coordinate 11,690 of NZ_JBQSVP010000036.1, forward strand.
GCAATAGACACACCTATGTTACGCTGTACGGAGACAACCCGTAGCGTCATCACTATCATTAAAACAATATGTAATACCAGACCCCATCCCGCAAAGTATCCCCAAGACCAGGTCGCAAAGGTTTGTTCAACCGTAGAATTATCTATGCCCGCCTCCAACAATCAAAATAAAAAAATAAAGCATAAGCAGTAAAGCATCAACAGTATAGTCGATTCAATTTAAAAGTAGTACAAGGCAACCGATCGTAGACGTATATCTAATACTTCAAGCGAGGTTAACGCCGTAATAATTTTATAGTGGCATGACTATATCGTAGATTTTGGCTACCAAACAATAACCAATCACAATAAGCCTATTTATAAAAAAGCGAATAAATACAATCAGTAAGCTACTGTTTAAAATGATATTTATAAAGCATTTTAAATTATTTACTATTTTTTTTAAAAACCGTTTGACAGCCATGTGTAAATCTATATAATACACATCCACAGCAAGGGGAGTTAATCAATCCTAGCTGATAAAGTTAATTTAAGTGTGACAGCTTATATTAATGAAGCAATACACAAAATCTTATTTAAAAGATTTTGTCTTGCGAAGCTAAAATTACGGTGCAATTTTTGAACGCTTCTCAGGGTGATTAGCTCAGTTGGTAGAGCGTCTGCCTTACACGCAGAATGTCGGCGGTTCGAATCCGTCATCACCCACCACTTAATAGCTTGTGGTAAAAAAGCTAAACGACCTAAGCAGCGGTAGTTCAGTTGGTTAGAATGCCGGCCTGTCACGCCGGAGGTCGCGGGTTCGAGTCCCGTCCGCTGCGCCATATTTAAAACAAATTTAAACTTACGAGTTTAAGCAAGTTTCGCCTCAAGTATTAGTTTACTTGAGGTTTTTTTGTGTCTAAAAATTCTGACATACTAGGGTATATCGCCCATTCCACCTCTATTTATCACCACCCTTTCTATCAATCACGTTTTTTTCTTGTCCTCAATAACTCTGTTTTCCGCCAGTCATCAAACAGCCCAACTATTATCTACAATCACTTTTCCTTACAAAATTTATTTTCCTGACCAAATGGTCAGTTAAATCAATTAAATCAAAAACTTAGACAATATCAAAAACTTAGAACACTCTAAGACATTGTATTCATAGTAAATATATCGTTGTCAGTGATTATAAAAAATGCTTAACTGTTTCGGAGTGTTAAAAAATGTTGCAACAAAACTACAGTAATCGTGTGAATTTTTGCAATATGAAACACGCTTATATTTGGCGTATTCATCTTCGTTATAGTTAATTTGTACTGCAAGTTGACTGAGATTTCTCCTTAGCAATGTAGATAGATTTTTGATAGAACATCAAAGCTATTTCTACCATGATATCGAGCCTGCTAAGGCCAATGACTGTATATAAAGGAGTACTACTGTGCATTACAACTTATCTGCAAGCCTACCCCTATCTATCCAAGCCTCCAAAAGTAACGTTAAAAAAAACCTATTCTTGATCAAACCACTAACCACAGCTTTAGTTACTATTGTCGCATTGGGAGCCATGAGTAATACTCATGCTAAGGTACTCTTTAGCGACACCAGTCTGTCTATCCTATATGGTGACGATTATGAGCTGGTAGAAGATGGTGAATTAACGACCATCACACTAGAGCATGCCTCTACCCATACTTGGGGCGGCGTGTTTTTCTTTGTTGATCGCCATCAAGGTGCTAGCGATAGTGATAATAATAAATATAAAGAAACGTATGGTGAGTTCGCGCCTAAATTCAAATTACAAACCTTTGATGACAGTTTTATCAAACAAGTTAACTTAGCAGGTCAATACGAGTTTGGCTCAAACAGTACGGGCTTTAGCCAAGACAACTATATGGTCGGTGTTGGTGCAGACCTAAATGTACCTATTCCAGGTATGAAATACGCATCCGCGTCTATATACCATGTCTTTAATGACAATACGGATGATGACCAACAAATCACATTGACTTATGGCTGGGAAAAAAACAACATCGTCATTGATGGTTATGTGGACTATTCGTTTAATAACGATGACTTAAAAGATCAACTGCATATCAATCCACAGATAAAATATAACTTACAGGATACACTGGGCATTGATAACCGCCTAGAAGTCGGTATGGAATATAGCTACTGGAGAAATAAATATGGTAGTGATCAAACTCAAAATACACCTAGTGCATTGGTTAAACTGCACTTTTAAATAGCTGTTTATCTAAAAATAGCCTCATGCTAATATTCAATATTGCATGGGGCGATTTGGTTTGTCTTTAGTCAATGACGTCCAAACCAGTAGTGAATTTGAGTCAAACTTATCTGTCATATCTTTTATTATAAAATGGGAAAAATATGAACTACTACCACATCGCTAGAGAGTCTTTAGGATTTTTTCCAACGCCTTTAGTAGCGCTTAGCAAGTTGAGCAAAAAGCTTGATGGCCCTACCATTTTTATGAAAAGAGACGACAATACTGGACTCGCATTGGGTGGTAATAAAACGCGCAAGCTTGAATTTATTATCGGTGATGCACTGGCTAAAGGTGCTGATACGATTGTCACTGCGGGTGCTGCGCAATCGAACCATTGTCGCCAGACTGCCGCTGCTGCTGCAAGTTTGGGACTGGAGTGCCATTTAGTCTTAGGTGGCAAAGAGCCTGCGCAAGCCAGCGGCAATTTGTTGCTAGATAAAATCTTCGGTTGTCATATCCACTGGGCAGGCGCCAATCGCAAGGGCGAGGATATTCCTGACATTGTCGAACAATTAATAACCCAAGGTAAAAAACCTTACGTTGTGCCTTATGGTGGCTCAAATGAGCTGGGTGCTTTAGCATTTGTAGAAGCCTATAAAGAGCTAGAGTCGCAACGCAAAAGTATGAATCTATCCTTTACTCATATTATTTTTGCTTCAAGCTCTGGAGGAACACAAGCTGGCTTAATGCTTGGTAAAAAAGCGTTCAACTCACCTTGCCAAATAGTAGGCATCAATATTGATAAAGGTGAAACGGACAAAGTTCCGTTTGATCAGTACACGCTTTCTCTTGCTAACCGTACGGCAAAGTTAATCGGTGCAGATTATGAGTTTTCAGAGTCGGACTTAATACTAAACTCTGACTATGTCGGAGAAGGTTATGGTGTGGTTGGTGCATTAGAAAACGAAGCGATTGCCCTGACAGCACAAACTGAGGGCATACTGTTAGATCCTGTCTATACAGGCAGAGCGATGGGCGGGCTAATAGATATGATTCGCATAGGAGTAATTAAAAAAACTGACAGCGTTTTGTTTTGGCATACAGGCGGCGCACCCGCTCTATTTGCATATTCAAATGATTTGGACTTTGCTCAGAAATTCTAATGGCAATTACTAGTATCTTTACTCTGATAAGTGCCCTCAAACTGACCGATGCCTCTACTAGTGAGAAAATAAAGACTCGCTAGTTCGTTTAAGTGTTATGAGCTCTGGTGCATGCGACTCAAACTAGCAATCAAAACCACCATAAACACACCGATAATAATAAGAAAGCCTGACATCATGTGTGCGGCCTCATAATTAAGCGCTTCTACTTGCTCGTATATCGCAATTGATATTACTTTGGTCTCATCTGAAATACTACCGCCGATCATCAATACGACACCGAACTCTCCAATCGTATGAGCAAAGCCAATCAAGCTACCGAGCACAATACCGATGCGCGCTTGTGGTAACGCGACTCTGACAAACCGCTTAAAACGGCTCGGCTCTAATAATCGTGCCACATCCATAACGCTATGCGGAATACGTATGAATTGCGCATAAACTGGCTGAATATAAAAAGGTAACGAATAAATAATAGAGCCAATCACCAAACCTTCAAAGGTGAAAATCAAGGGACTGATGCCATGCTCGCTCAGCCATTTACCCATTCCAGCACTGGGGCTGAACAATAATAAAAGATAAAAACCTATAACGGTAGGCGGCAAAACGAGCGGCATCGCAATAATGCCCATGAGCAAAACTTTAAACCGTGCCACAAAGTGGTGGCGACTAGGTTTAGCAAGCCAATACGCCACAGGTGTGGCAAATAGCAATAAACATAAAGTGGTGACACTAGCCAGCTTAACACTTACCCAAAATGGACTCAGCATAGCTGACATAAGCGATGGATCTATCATAGTATCACTGCTCATTTCTCAATGTGGTCAAGATAAGGACTATATTTAGCTACTGCACGGACAAATAACCTGCTTGCGAAAAATACTGCTGCCCTACGGCTGAACGTAAGTAGTCAGAAAAATCTACTGCCCTATTTGAATCGCTGATTACGATACCATCTTGTAAAATAGCAGGATAAGTATCTGGCTTTAGTGTCATAAACTGCTCAGGCTCGGCTTTGATAGCGACGAGCTGTGACTGCGCAACGAAACCATAATCGACACTAGCTGTATGTGCATACTGAAAAGCTTGACTGATGTTTTCTGCCTGTATGATTCGTTTTTTCTGACTTAAAAACTCATAGATATGTTGTGATTGTAGATACGCTTTTGCCGATGTGCCATACGGAGCAAGTTCAGGATTGGCGATGGTTATTTTAGCGTTATCGTCATTCATCAATACATCAGATAGCGATGCTGTATAGATTTTATCTAAGGGTTTGGACACACTATACAGCGCCAACTGACCTTGTGTATAAGTAAATAGCTGATAGGTTGTGTCATTAGAGCCATTAACCTGACTTGCCTTTTCTTTGGCTAGCTTGGCAGGAAACTCTTGATTGGCTGATAAATAAATATCATAGGGAGCGCCTGCTTTAATCTGAGTATATAATTTGCCTGACGAAGCATAAGTCACATCGATGCTTTGATCATCTAGAGCTTTATCTGCCTGATAACCCTTAATAATATCAGGTAACACATCAGACAAATTAGCAGCGGCAGCGATACGTAAAGTTGGACTAGTCTCAGATAATTTAGTCGCAGACTCTATATCAGTATCACTCTCTTGCGTACAAGCGCTTAACATCAATATTAAACCAGTAAAGACAGAGACAGCAACGGTCAACCTACCCATTATTACTCAACCATTTAGAAGAGTCGTCCTGATAATACTCTTGTTTCCAGACGGGAATATCTGCTTTTACCGTGTCTAATATCCAGCGGCATGCATCAAAGGCTGGGTAACGATGCGCAGAAACCACACCTACCCAAATAGCTACATCGCCGATCTCCAAAGGACCAATACGGTGTATCGCTATAGCATGCGTAATCTCAAAACGTTTTTTGGCCTCTTCTATAATAGCCCGGCCTTGATTGATTGCTAAATCCTCATAACCATAATAAGTCAAACGATTAACACTAGTAGCATTATTATGATTGCGTACTCTTCCTTCAAAACATACAAACGCGCCGCAGCTGTCATCATCAAGAATTTTTTTGAGTCTGTCTTCATCAATTGCTACATCTAATAACGCAAAGCCATCACGCTCAGCGACTGCATAGACATCATCTACGCTACGTTTGATAGTCATCGAATGACTGTGAACATTATCTGTCATTTACTTTCTCTACTTATTTTATATTGGGCTTTTATACTAGGCTTTTAAAATATGAGTGAGCACCTATCTAACCACCAGCAACTGGTGTGATAAACACCACGCTATCACCATCATAAATAGGGTCTGTCCATTTAACGAAATAATCGTTCACCGCCACGCGTAGATCTGACTGCGGGCGACTAAAACGATGTTTTTGCGTCAACTGTTGATACAACTCAGTGAGTGATGCTGACTGATCTATGCTAATGTTTTCCTGCGAGCAGCCTGCTTCATCAGCTAAGCTTGCAAAGTACAAAACGTTGATAGTCATCAATGAGTCACTATTTTTTTCTATATCAGTATTATCCATCACATCCGTAGTACTCATAAAACCTTCTATTCATTACAAGCTGTCGAGCTTCATATTTATTATATCGCTAAATATTCAAACAAAATTGAACGATGCTATTTATTTATGCTGATAGTCTTATTTATGTTGATAATCAGACTTGCCACCTGTCTTTTTAATCAGACGAACACCATCAATAATAATGTCATGTGACAGTGCTTTGGTCATATCATAAATAGTCAGACAAGCCACACTGACCGCTGTCAACGCTTCCATCTCAACCCCTGTTTTATGGGTCACTTTGACAGTTGCGCTCACATCAATACTGTGGCTGGCATCATCATAGTCAAAACTCAAACCAATCTTATCTAACGGCAATGGATGACAAAGTGGAATAAGATCGTGCGTACGTTTCGCCGCCATGATGCCAGCGATATGCGCCGTTTGGGTGATACTGCCCTTTTTGGTCATGCCATCCGCTGCTTTAATTTGGGTATAAATCTCGCTTGGAAAGCGCACTTGTCCAACAGCGTAAGCTTCGCGTGTCGTGGCAGTTTTGTCACTCACATCGACCATGGTGATGTCACCGTCGCTGTCTAGATGGGATAAGGCAGATTGATTGGTTTCTTGGCTACTAATATTCATTGATAATTTCTCTCAATAGACTTTTTATAAATTACTTAAAGCCACACATGCCTGCTCAAAATCTTCAGGGGTATTAAAATTGGTCAAGTGCTGCCAGCTCTTTGCAAAGGGTACAGGTTGTACAATCGGCTTAATAAACGGTATTACTCGGCGCTGATGACTATCGATATAGGCTTGTAAATCAGGCTCAATACTTAACTGATAAAGCCCCAATAATGGATATAAATGATGCGCATCTGTCAAACAAATCGCTTTTTTATCAACAGCTTGAACAGTCGCTTGTTGCAATTCGCGCCATAAGTCAGTCACTGGTATCAAACTGTCACAGCTGACAACCAGCAGCCATGATGACGGACTGACTTGAGTGACTTCTGAGCTATTGATAGCTATCAATCTTTGCATAGCAGACTCTATAGCAGCCAATGCACCAGCCGTATCCATCTGCTCATCGCTCTCATGAGCAACATAATCAGAGATATGAAAAGCTGGTGAATGTGGCCGGCTTTTCATGAGTTTTACATCAACCTCAAAACCGCGTCCGTTGTCTGCAATCATAATAGGCAGATTCGTATTCACTGCATTTAGCTCAAGTGCATGACGGACATGATAATCTAATAGGCGCTCCCCTGTCGGCAAAACGAGCTCCGCTTTGGGCGTACCCATACGTTTGGATGCGCCACCAGCCAAAACAACAATACCGGCCAAACTAGCCAAAGGGTTAAAAGCCTTCATCATTGACAACATCAATCGTGGCTTGGGTTTTGAGCCATAAAATGCGGCACAAAATTGCAGGGACGAGTACGGCTATCAAACTGCTCTTTTAAGATATTTTCCCAGCCCGTACGGCACGCGCCAGATGAGCCAGGTAAGCAAAAAACACCTGTGCCATTTGCCATACCTGCCACTGCACGAGATTGTACAGTCGACATGCCAATCTCATCTTTTGAGATTAAACGGAACATTTCACCAAAGCCATCGATGGATTTATCAAACAGTACCTTTACGGCTTCAGGCATACTGTCTCTGATAAAGAATCCCGTACCACCAGTCGTAATAACCGCATGGACGCTTGGATCGGCAATCCAGCCACTAATCACCGCTCTTATTTGATAAATATCATCAGTGATCAGCTTACGGTCTGCCAAGTGATGCCCTGCCTCTACCAGACTGTCTGCCAAGTATTGACCAGAGGCATCTTCTGCCAAGGTGCGACTGTCTGAGACAGTTAAAATAGCAATATTAAGCGGGATAAATGCCGCAGCGGGTTTGCTCATAAATATTCCTTAATAGACAGGCGATGTCGTTATTAAAATACTAGGGCGTGTCTTCATGTCAAAAATGGTGATAAAAATGAGATAAATTGCCGTCAAACAAGGAAAATAGCGCAGATAATATCGGGATATTAACCAGCTATTTGACGATGTTTGGAAAAATTCAGCCATTTTTAGCCCATTGAGATAACTATCGAGTGAATTGAATACACGCCCTAGCCACCAATGATAGATAGATTATGCATGATACCGCTATTAGCGTCATGTAAATGGTGATGCTCAGGCTTAATCGGCATAAAGTCATGTAACGTATTCACGAGTCCTTGCACATCACCTGCCTGCAAATGCGGGCGGATATCATAGTTACCTTGATCAAATAAGCACAAATGCACGCGACCTTGGCTACTGACTCGCAAGCGGTTACAGGTATCACAGAAATGTGCAGCATAAGGCGCAATCATACCGATACGCCCTACGTAGTCGGGATGACTGTACTCTACCGCTGGGCCATCATCGCTACCACGGTCATGTGACTGCCAGCCATTCTCCAATAAATAATCTATGATACTGTCAGACTGTGCGTGCTGAGCAAAAAATAAGTCGCTATTATCACTGGTCTGCATAAACTCAATAAAACGATAAGTAACTTTTCTATTTTTGACATAATCGATGGCGTTCAACAGGTTTTCAAACGCGGTCTCTGCCATTAAGATGCTGTTAATCTTGAGCTTGATATCTGTTGTTTCTAACAATGTGTCCATATCGGCAAGTAGCTGCGGCAGACTATCAAAGCCTGTCATCTTATGAAAGGTCGCGGCATCAAAGCTGTCCATACTGATATTCAGCTGATTCAATCCAGCAGCTTGCCAACTGGCTAAATGCTTGCCGAGCTTATAGCCGTTACTGGTCATAGCAACCGTCTCAATACCGTTAGTCTGCTTGATAGTTTTGATAATCTCTACGACATCACGGCGAATGGATGGCTCACCACCCGTGATTCTAACTTTTTTGGTGCCGACTTGCGCAAACCCACGTATTAATGTGGCAATTTCAGGAATACTTAGCTCATCATCGGGACGCTTACCTTGATAACCATTTGGTAGACAATACTCACAGCGAAAATTACAAAAATCAGTGATAGATAAACGCAGATAAGTCAGACGACGTGAAAACCCATCGGTCAGAGGCTGGGTGTATTCAGATGCATGCCCTGCATGTACAGGCGCAGCGATAGACGACCGACCATAGTCATCGGCTATGGCCGTATCTGATGGTGGCACATACCAGTGGGCACGGCCTATTTTGACGTTATCATTATTCATACGTTACTTATTATTTGCATTTAGCAGAATTTAACTATTTGAGATCCATGAAATGAAGGCCAATTAAATGACTGTAGCTATTCGTTAAGTGGATCGTCTTAAGTATATAGCCAAGGAAAAGGTTGTACGGTCACTGTGTTGTGTGCAGCGACATTACCACTGTCTTTATCTAATACAATAAAGCAATTGGCACGGCTAAGCTGCTTTATTCTGTGCGATTGCTGACTGGAGAAACACTCAACGGTATAACTGCCCGCTGCGTTTTGTGTCAACACACCGCGCTGAAAATCTTTGCGACCGACTGACTTTCTAATGTCATTAGTGAGCGTGGCTTGAATACTCAGCTGTATAGGCTGCTCTGATGAGTCCGCACCAGACATCTGCCACAGCGCTGGCATCACAAATTGTAGCGCGCCAACCACGGTAGAGAGTGGGTTGCCCGGTAGCCCAAAGTACAATACTGGCTTATCCATATCTTTATTTAATTCACCAAATACAAAAGGCTTGCCTGGTTTCATAGCGACTTTATAGTGATTAACTTGTCCTAATTGCTCGATAACTGTGGTCAAAAAGTCATAATCACCGACCGACACACCTGCTGTCGACACCAGTACATCACACTCTTGCATAGCGTTATTGACCGCAATCGTTGTCTGCTCTAAGTCATCAGGAATAATACCGTAATCACGAATGACAATCGGTAGATCTGCTAGCAAGCTTTTTAAAGTTGGTGTATTGGAGTTATAGATTTGTGCCAAACTTGTCAGATCGTTACCGACAGCCACAAGTTCATCACCAGTCGCTAGAACGCCTACCGTCAACGGCTCAAATATACGGACGTGACTGATACCTAAGTTTGCAAGCAAGCTAATATCGGCAGGATTGATACGCTTCCCATCTATTAAGACAGCTTCGCCCGACTCAATTTCTTCGCCTTGTTTGCGAATATTCTTATCAATCTGGGCAGTTTGGGTGAGCGTAATATTATAAGGCTGTGATTTGTCTAGCGTAGCTTTTATCACGGAAAAATCGGTGTTCTCCTGCATAATGACGGTATCGCAGCTATCTGGCACCACGGCGCCCGTAAAGATACGTACGCCCTGTCCTGCTGCTAGCTCACCTATGTAGGCACAACCCGCCTGAGACTCTCCGATGATTTCAATTGAGCTGCCTGCTGATAGCTCACTGCCTTGAGCAATCGCATAGCCATCCATCGCAGATAAGTTCTGTCTGGGTACATCAAAGGGTGAGACAATAGTTTGAGCCAGTATTTGATTGAGGCTGTCCAACAGCTCACAAGTAGCAGCGGTTCTATTTTGGAGTGGCAAATCTTTATTATTATAATTATCTATGCGCAACTTGATGGCTGACTGTAGCTCTTCCACGGTAATCATAAGGGCAAACTCTTTTGGTTATTTTAGCTTTTGACTGTTATGACTTATAGTCATTCTAATTATTAGTATTGGCAAAGCCAGTTATCTATAGCGTATCTTGATTCCAAAAATGGAGACACGCCATAGAGTTTATCATTCATCATACAATTTTTCTTGTAGCAATGTCATTTCTTCATATTTAACATTGTGATTGACACGTAATTTGAGCTTAATTTCCAACTGCTCTATAGACGTCGTTATAATTATTGATAACAAAGAATGATAGGTTAACGCAAAAAAGCACCTTCATAAGGTGCTTTTTTATACCGAGTATTTTACTATGACGTGGTCTTAACAGTGGCTATGAAAAATAAAAGCCAACAGCCTCTTTCACCATGAGGCCAAGGAAGACGCGCTACGCTGAGAGATAAAACCATCTGGCGTCTGACCATTGTCTGCTTGCCAGCGTTGGAATGCCTTGCGCGTATTGGTTCCGACGATACCATCCGTGCCTTTTGTATCGTAACCTGCATTGGTAAGACGCTGCTGTAAGTTGTGTACTTGACTGGTCGATAGTGGACGCTCATAGCGTGGCCATGACTTTTGTAGACCACCCTGACCAGCAAGTGCTTTACCTAGTAAGCTCACACCTAAAGCATAGCTTGATGAGTTGTTATAAACCCTAATTACATCAAAATTTGGGCTTAGCAATAACACTGGGCCATCTTTACCAGCTGGTAGCCATAGTTCCATCTGCGTATTTGCATCTAACGATACATCCGCTATCGTGTCGACACCCATGGCTGCCCATTTAGCAGCAGACTGTTTACTACCAACTGATGAGTAATCAAATGAAGACGGAATGGTTGCTTCATAAAATGGCGCCAAACCACGAACCCAGCCTGAGTTACTCAGATAATTAGCAGTAGATGCTAGTGCATCGCTGGTTGACCATGGGTTGCGATGACCGTTGCCATCACCATCGACGCCATGCTTAAGCCAAGTAGCTGGAATAAACTGCGTCTGTCCCATGCCACCCGCCCAAGAGCCATCAAGTTGTGACCATGATACATCACCGCGCTGTAACAATGTCGCTAGTGACAATAGCTGAGTTTCTGCAAACTCTTGGCGACGACCATCATAAGCGAGACTGCCAAGCGAGCTTGGCAAACTACTACTGCCAGTCACCGCGCCAAATGAAGACTCCATACCCCAAATAGCGGCGATAATTTCGGCATTGACACCATACTGTGATTCTAATTGCGATAAATAGCCACGTTGCTCAGCAAACTTACGCTTACCAACACTCACACGTCCACTAGATACTGCAGAATCAACATAATCCCATGGCATTTTAGAAAATTCTGGCTGTCCAGAATCTAGCGAAATAACCTGCTGATTTAAGTGCGCTAGGTCAAGTAATCGACGAACGGTCGACGCATCATTGCCAGATGCAATGGCTCGCATAGAGAAATCTGACTTCCAGTCATAAAAACTGTTATAGCTTGGCTTAGCAACTGTTTGAGGCTTAGCAACTGGCTGCGGTGTTGGTTTAACTTGCACGGTTTCGGTTTGGGTAATTTCAACATTACCTTGACGCACGGGTTTGCTCGTTTTTTGTGTCGCTTGCTGACTGACACATCCGGCCACAACCAACACTGGAAAAAGCGCTATATACTTTCTTTTTAACATCATAGAAATTCTCAGGTATGAATAAGTACAACGACTCAAATAATACAAGGTTATGAGAGTCGTTGTACTGAAGCAATGAAAAACATTGCGTCAAATTTAACGTCCTAATACCGCACGTGGATCTACAGGATTGCCATTTAAGCGCACTTGAAACTCCAAACCAGCTTGGTTAGTGTTTCCACTGCTCCCCATATTTGCAATACGTTGACCCCGTTGTACTGTATCACCTTCTTTGACAAGCAATTCGCTATTATGTGCATAGGCAGTGATATAGTCATCGCTATGACGAATCATAATAAGATTGCCGTACTCTGTGAGACCATTACCTGAGTAAAGCACGGTTCCAGACTGACTGGCAAGCACTGGATCTCCAACATTACCAGCAAACCACATGCCCATCGTACCAGCATTTGCATCAAAATTACGAGTCACTTGATTGCTAGTCGGATATTCATAACCTGAGGTTGCATTAGCTGTCACTGCATAGACAGGACTTTGTGAATTATTATTCGTTGGCGTACTGGTTGTAGAAGGTGTATAGGTTGTTGTTTGTGGCGTTGTAGACGTATTATTAGTCACAGTCTCTGATGTGCCCTCCCATAGTTTCAACCATTGACCACTATAAATAGTATATTTGCTGTCTAAATTATTGAGGGCACCAATTTGGCGATAACTAATGCGGTAGCGTTCAGCAAGTTGACTGACGGTATCACCGCGCTGAACACGATGATAATTTGGAACGCCTTGGGCATTGGTAACAATCTGAGGTCCCGCTTGATTGACTGTTTGATAGGTGGGCTTGGTTGCACAGCCTACCATTGTCAAGGCTGCTACGGTCACAGTACCAACCAATGCCGTTTTTACAAAGCGCGATCCAGCAATAAGCTTCTTCATACAAGATTTCCTATTCTTTACGTTACTCACAAACTTCTTGTGTGACTCACAAGCATTTTGCTAACTTTTGTACCACTTAAATGTTTGATAACCACCATCATTGATAATTTGATAGCACTCACTTTCGTTTAGCTTTGATAACTTACTCTATTACCATTCATCATTCATATAGCCAGCTTATAAAACGAGCGCAGAGAGCTTATCCAACGACTCGACTGGTGTATGATGGAGTCGCACTGGCGACAAACTAATATAACCTGCTGCCACCGCTTGGTCATCCGTCAATTTTACTACAGATGAAGGAACGTTTTGTGACTGGTGATCTGTCTTTGTTTCTGACAATTCATGTTGTGATTTACGTAACGAAAGCCAATAAGCATCTCGCCCACGTGGATCCACTATATGTTGTACAGGATGGGCAACCTGACGATGCCCCAATGATGTTATTTTCCGACCTTTGATCTCATCGGCTTTATCAACATTAGGAATATTAACGTTTAATACATGATAGGGCAAATTTTTGCAGATATCTAATATTGAGGTTTCTTTCAACAGTTTTACTATCTCATTTGCCGCTATCTGATAATGGCCAACGTGCTCCTCACCTTTGGACCCAGCACCTACTAGCGAAGTCGCAATCGCTGGTATACCCGAAAGCTGTGCCGTCAAGGCGGCACCAAAAGTTCCAGAAAACATAACATCCTGCCCTAAATTGGCACCTGAATTAATACCAGTAATCACACAATCAAAATGTGTATCCTGATAAAGCTCATGCAATGCTAAATAAATACAATCAGCAGGTGATCCATTCACCGCTATAAAACCAGAAGGCAATTGATGCGTATGCAATGGCGTTGTGACGCTCAATGCACTAGAAAAACCGCTTTGCTCACTGTTTGGCGCTACTACCACTACTTCACCAATAGTGGACAATGCTTGATACAGTGCCAATAGCCCTAGAGCATACACCCCATCATCATTACTTATTAAAAATTTCATTACGACTCAATATACTTATAAATGACTGGCTGTCCACTTATGAACTTTTGCCGTATTAAAGTTGCTATAATCACATTTAGAAATGGTAGACTCATACTATTCCATACTACTTTCATAGCTATACCTTATTGACTAAGACACACTATGAATCAATAAGAAAACTGCACAACCCTATAGGGCATGCCCTGATATTAAGGGCGAAGCTCAGAGAACTATTATAGCCATAACAAAATAGCATAGTATGAATATCGAAAGTGATGGCACAATCATAGTTATATAAGATTATACCTTAATAGTACGCTAGCACGAACCCAACCTTTGCTCGGGAGTTATCTATTTTTTTATTGTACTAGGGAATATCCTAATAATGCTGCCTGCATGCTCATCGAGCCAATAAAAGCATAAATCTTCACGTTACAATAGGCAACAACCAACAACAATATAAACTTATATTTTTATGCTGACGTAACTTACAAGTATATGCTACTAGTATGTTGCTAAGAAATGACTTTGGCTCACAAGATATCTACACATAAATCAATATTTTATGTGACTTTTGTTTTTTTAGCCATTAACATATGACCATTAAATAAAGATAAGCGAGTGTAATGCTGAATGAAAAATCAATCGATATTATCTATAACTTCTGTCATAGCGAAAACCGCATCAAAAATTGGGCTCGCAGGACTGATAACGTCTGTTGCCATGCTATCGCAAGCATCTTTTGCGGCAAATAATTCCGATACCACAATACCTTTAGATATGGCTGGCATCAACATAACCAAGCATGAGATTGCGGTTATGCAAGTACTATCTGAGATATGCCCACCAATGCTTAGTGGCAACCAAAAACAGCGCTTTTATCAATCTTATAACGTGCAGCTGCACGAGCTGATGCCATCTTTAGAAGATCCAAAAGCAGCGATCCAATATCTATCAACTCAACAGGATTATCGCCAAATCTTGCAAAGTATCCGTAGCTGGACGATGGGTTTCTCAAAACAAGAAAACAAAGCACTATGCGAAGACTTGGCAAATGCCGAATATTAATCATGCTATGAAATACTGGCAACTCTATAACCTACAACGACACTATGAACAATAAGCAGTATGGATAATACCATTGACCGTTAACGACAACAAAACAGTGACATTATCGACCTTAACATACTGAGTTATTGCTAATAAAATACAAGGCTATAAGAGAAATAAACTTGCTGTATTTCCGCTTGCAGAGGACAAGTGGTACAGCAGGTTTTTTTGTGGCGTGATCTTAGTAGCATTATATTTATGATGATTTAAAAAACGCTAACCTTCTTTATAAGTA
>NZ_JBQSVP010000037.1:0-27036 GCF_052376345.1 Psychrobacter sp. AOP5-GZ1-6
TAAACGTTTATATGGAAGCTTTCCCAAACAATGGACCAATGAACACCGACCTTTAAACAATCCTGCCTATTCATAATAGTCACAAACACCCTATACAGTTATCAAAAACAAGCGATGGCTATGCTTTTCGCTGTCACGTAAGTCACATAGGTCACAAAGGTCACAAAGGTCACAAAGGTCACAAAGGTCACAAAATTCTCACATCAACTCACTCAGTATTTGCTATTTTAATGTATAAAGTTATACCCATACCAACCTTTCTTTGATATATACAAGGAATGGCTTCTTGTGCGTAACCAGATTCTTAACATATTTGTGTATGCATCATTAGAACTAATTTAGGAGACAATAATGAAAACCACGTTACTAAACAAAACAGCCTTAACGACTGGCACAGCCTTGTTACTAACAGCCATGATGGGCAGTGCGCATGCAGAGCCAACAGGTTACGATCAGCTAACGTTTCAAACAGAAGTAAAAGAAGAGATTCAAAATGATGAAGTGCGAGCCAGCTTATATAAAAAAGCACAAGCAACAGATTCAAAAGCATTGGCAACGATGCTCAACACATCCATCAATAACGCGATGAAAATCGCTAAGCGCTACCCTAGTGTGACTGTAAGCACAGGGCAGCAGCGTACCTATCCTCGCTATGACAAAGACAATAAAATTATTGGTTGGACAGGACAAGCCAATATAGATTTGAAGAGTACTGACTTTGCCGCAACCAGTCAGCTCATCGCTGATTTGCAAGAGACGCTAGTGATGGAGAATCTAAACTTTGGGGTTTCAGAGAGTAAGAAAGATGCACTAGAACAAAAACTCATGACCAACGCTTCTCGCGCTTTTCAGCAGCAAGCTAAAAATCTAACTAGCGCATGGGGTGCTCGTGGTTATCGTGTGATTAATGTCAATCTCAACACAGGCGGTAACTCCCCTCGCCCTATGTACAGCAGCATGAGTATGAAAGCAAGCTCTGAGAGTGGATCAGTTCCTAGCCAAAGCTTTGAGTCTGGTAACAGTACTGTCTCAGTAACGGCAAATGGTACGATTGAGCTGACTAAATAAATCAACTTATACCAGTGGTTAGGTTCGTTCATAAATTGAGCTCTTCATACTAAAAAGGTAAGCACCATTATGGTGCCTGCCTTTTTCTTTGCGCTGTTGTTTATGCCGTCGTTATTGATCAATAAGACAAGCTCTAATCACTTTTACCTAACTTTAATAATAGTTTTTGGTATAACGATAGGTTTTGATAAGCCAACAGCTGCTCTGCTTTTCTTTTATTATCTTGCAATGTTGTGTTGTTCTGAATCACATAAATGGTACGCGCAACCTGCTGGAGCTTGCCACCTGCCTTATTGGTCACAACTGCCGTAATACTATGCGCACCTGGTAAAAGATCTACCGTTGAAATGGAAGCACTTAAACCCTGTGCCACCTCATTACCATCCAAGTAAATACTTACGCTATCGCCCGCTTGTAAGGATGGCTCTACTTGTACACTTACATCGATATTTTGTGCAGGACGACGATAAGCACGCTCTTCGCTTGGATTGGTGATTGTCAGCTGATAACTGACGGTCGAACTATTATTGTCCCTATCAGATGTACCAGTCGTCTCTGCGCTGGCAGCTTGTGCACTACTGCCAGACTGTTCACTTGCATTGCCATTGTTATTTGAATTAAGCGTATCACTTCTAGTCATCACACTGGTCTGAGTAACTTGCTTATCTGCTTGCTGCTCATAATTCTGTGGACGGTCGGTAAAGGTAACTTGACCCGTCTTTTCATCAACGACTTTATAAATAGAAGCAGCATTTGCCAAAGGGGCGTAGAGACTGGCTGTGAAGACGAGCAAGCCTGTGAATAACATCTTATTTTTTGTATGACTGCGTATGGTCATGGCAGTCTGAATCAAACGGAGATTTTTTGAGAGTGAGTGCATAGTCAGTCAACCTAATAAGTGCGCGTATTTAACAAATATAATAGTACCATTATGGGGGATTTTTAAGTGAAAAACACTAGGGCGTGTCTTCATTTTAAGATAATTATTAGGGCGTGTCTTCATTTCAAAAATGGTGATAAAAATGAGATAAATTGCCGTCAAACAAGGAAAATAGCGCAGATAATATCGGGATATTAACCAGCTATTTGATAATGTTTGGCAAGATTTAGCCATTTTTAGCCCATTTAGATGACTATCGAGTGAATTAAAGACACGCCCTAGTTTAAATTCCATAAAAAAAACCAGCTAAGTTAACCTTAGCTGGTTTTTATGACTCAAAATAACTGAGTGCTGTAGCGACTAATTAGCAGCTATAGTACATATCGAACTCAACTGGATGTACAGTCACGTTCAGACGTTGTACTTCTTCTTCTTTCAAAGCAATAAACGCCTCTAGCATATCTTTGGTAAACACGTCGCCTTTTAATAAGAACTCGTTGTCATCTTTCAATGCTTGTAGAGCAACATCTAAGCTCTCTGCAACCGTTGGGATTTGTGCTTCTTCTTCTGGTGGCAAGTCATACAAGTTTTTGTCAGCAGCTTCACCTGGATGCATTTTGTTTTGGATACCGTCAAGGCCAGCCATCAACAATGCAGCAAATGCTAAGTAAGGGTTCGCTGTTGGATCAGGGAAACGTGCTTCAACACGCACTGCTTTAGGGCTGCTTACATGTGGAACACGGATAGATGCTGAGCGGTTAGACGCTGAATAAGCAAGCTTAATAGGCGCTTCGTAATGTGGCACTAAACGCTTATAACTGTTGGTTGATGGATTGGTAATCGCGTTCAAAGCACGAGCATGCTTGATGATACCACCAACGAAGAACAACGCTGTTTCAGACAAACCAGCATACTCATCACCTGAGAACGTGTTTACGCCATCTTTCGCGATAGACATATGTACGTGCATACCTGAACCATTGTCACCAACGATTGGCTTAGGCATAAATGTAGCCGTTTTACCAAACTGATGCGCAACGTTATGAACCACATATTTTAACTGTTGAACTTCATCTGCCTTACGTACCATGGTGTTAAATGCAACACCGATTTCAGACTGGCAAGAAGCAACTTCGTGATGATGTACTTCAACACTACCTTCGCCAACAATCTCTTCAATGCGTTCACACATCACTGAACGCATATCTTGTGAGCTATCAACAGGCGGTACTGGGAAATAACCACCTTTCACGCGTGGACGATGCGCCATGTTGCCCCACTCATAAGTCTCGCCTGTCGACCATGCTGCTTCTTCAGCAGTGATTTTATGGCTAACACCAGACATATCAACTGACCACTTCACATCATCAAATACAAAGAATTCCGGCTCAGGACCAAAATAAGCAGTATCACCAATACCAGTAGACTTTAAGTACTCTTCAGCGCGGCGTGCGATAGAACGTGGGTCACGATCGTAGCCTTGTAGCGTTGATGGCTCGATAATGTCACAAGTAACCACAACAGTTACTGAATCAAAGAACGGGTCGACAAAGGCTGTCTCTGCATCTGGACGTAAGATCATATCTGACGCTTCAATACCTTTCCAACCAGCAATTGATGAGCCATCAAACATTTTGCCATCTTCCATAACATCTTCGTCGATGGTATGCGCAGGGAAACTGATATGTTGCTCTTTACCACGGGTATCGGTAAAACGAAAGTCAACCCATTTGGCATTTGTTGATTTGATAAGATCTAGTAATTTGTTCGACATAAATAATCTCCGTTGTGTTGATCACGTTATTGCGATGTAAAGTTATTTGTTTAATTTTTTGGTTCAAGAATATTAATATTAGCTGCGTAATTCAAACTAAAGCGCGCTTTCAATATTATGCTTATTATCAGCACTGTCAATGTCTTTAGTCAAGACATCCTTCTAATATCAAGTTTGTGCTTGCCACTCTCACTTTATTCTAACAACATACGAACGATAATAGTAAGCGCTTCGGGCATTTGTTAACAAATATTTTTAAAGCATTTTTTGCTAAAAATAGTTATGACATTGTTAGTGCAAAGGCTATGCCAACTTAAATAAGTCATAGCATCAAAGTACTTGAAACGTTGTTTTATTATCAATAATTACAAACATCTATAGCAGAAATATTAAATCATGATATTTATTTTTTAGCCTACTACACTATCAACTTCTTATAGGAGTGCCAATTAGATGATACATATGCATCAATTTGGTGCATAATAAATCAAGCCAATCATGTAAAAAGCATCGTTTTAGTGCAATTATAATTATTGTATTTGCTCAGCTGATAACAAACTAATGATTCATCACATATATTATCCGAGTAAATATTTTACTGATTACTTACTCGGATAACCTGTACCCTACATTTGATAGACCTTAAAATAATGTTAAGATAACCACGCCTTATTAAGTACATAAGTCAAAAAGTAAAATAGATAGATATAAGCCCTAACAATACAATCATATCCATAAGTTGAAGACCTAATGATTTTGATGATCGATAATTACGACAGCTTTACGTACAATATCGTACAGTACTTCGGTGAATTACAGCAGGACATCACCGTCTGGCGTAACGATCAGGCCACTATTGAACAAATTCAAACCCTTGCACCAGACGTAATTGTCATCGGCCCTGGCCCCTGTGATCCAGACCGCGCTGGTATCTCTTTAGAGGTTATCGAAACATTCAAGGGTGTCATACCGATATTGGGTATTTGTTTGGGCCATCAGGCCATTGGCCAAGCATTCGGTGGTCAAGTGGTCAAAGCTGGTGAAGTAATGCATGGGCGCTTATCTGATATTTATCACAATAGTAAAGGTATATTCTCAGGTCTACCCAACCCTTCTCAAGCCACACGCTACCATTCCCTCGTGATTGACAAAACCAGTCTGCCCGACTGTCTAGAGATGACAGCTTGGACACAGTATGCTGACGGTAGTATTGAAGAAATCATGGGTATCCGTCATAAAACCTTGGCTATTGAAGGAGTGCAATTCCATCCTGAGTCTATCTTGAGCGAAGCTGGTTATCAGCTGCTCAATAATTTTTTACTGGCTCATAGTTTGTCTGTATTACCCAACAGTGAATTACCACAAGTCGGCTAAGCATCATTAAAAAATGCATCAACAGCATTTAGAACGATAAATTTGAAACAAACTTATAAAAATAGTAAGAGAGAACACCATGAGCACGATAAAGATAGAGGATAAAATGACGCCAGATCATATTGCTCAATTGCCTGATTCTGATATTCATAAGTTATTAACGGCATCTTTAGAAAGAGTTTTTCAGCACATTGATTTGACCTTCGATGAGATGTATCAAGTAATGCTAATCATCATGCAAGGACGATGTAGTGATGCCATGATGGGCGCTATTTTGGCTGGCTTACGCATGAAAGGTGAATCCATAGATGAGATTACCGCCTCCGCTAGCGCCATGCGAGCATTGGCTGCCAATATTGAGCCAAAAGGTTGTGATTATCTGGTCGATATCGTCGGTACTGGTGGTGATGGTGCCAATCTATTCAATGTTTCTACCGCCTCTGCTCTTGTGGCATCAGCCGCTGGCGCGCAAGTTGCCAAACACGGTAACCGCGGTGTGTCTAGCAAATCGGGTAGCTCCGACTTACTCGAACAAGCGGGTATTAGTTTGGCGCTGAACCCTGAACAAGCAAAAAACTGTATCGAAAATCAAGGTATCGGTTTTTTGTTTGCAC
This sequence comes from Psychrobacter sp. AOP5-GZ1-6, assembly GCF_052376345.1. Taxonomy (NCBI): domain Bacteria; kingdom Pseudomonadati; phylum Pseudomonadota; class Gammaproteobacteria; order Moraxellales; family Moraxellaceae; genus Psychrobacter; species Psychrobacter sp. AOP5-GZ1-6. The sequence continues at coordinate 5,711 of NZ_JBQSVP010000037.1, forward strand.
CCAATCATCACAGTGCCATGCGCTATGCCATACCCGTCCGCCGTGAATTGAAAACACGGACAATTTTTAATATTTTAGGACCATTAACTAACCCTGCTGGCACGCCCAATCTGGTGATTGGTGTTTTTACCGATCAACTGTGTGAACCTATCGCTAAAGTTATGAAAAATTTAGGCGCACGTCATGTGATGGTCGTGGGTGCAAAAGATGGCTTAGATGAAATCAGTCTTGCAACCTCTACTACCGTTGCTGAGCTCAAAGATGGTGATATATCAGTATATGAGATGATGCCCGAAGATGCTGGTATTGAATCACAGACCCTAATTGGTCTTGATGTAACTTCTCCAGCGCAAAGTCTTGAATTAATCCGTGCTGCGCTATCTGGAATCGACACTCATGACCGCTCTATACTTAAAGCGCGTGACATGATTGCGTTGAATGCAGGTGCGGCAATATATACAGCAGGACTTGCCAGCAACTATGCTAATGGCGTTAGCAGAGCGCAGCAAGTCATTCAAAATGGCGATGCGCTGATCAAGCTTGAATCTTTGGCCAAATATACACAGCAATTAGTGGCTCAGGGTTAACTTATAAGCACTCATATGGTGCAAAATTTGCCACCACTGTCTATAGTCAAAGAAGTCTAAAACGGATACAAGGCAGCCGACTGCAGATTGTACCAGTCGTACATCTAAGAAGGGTAACGCCGTAGCCGTCTAGTAATTCTTTGACTATATTTACATTTAACGATATTCGGATACCCGCATGACCACCACTCATTCAGAAATACCTTCAGTATTGCAGCGCATTGTTGCCACCAAACACATTGAGGTAAAAGCGGCGCGTGAGGCCTTACCGCTTGACACATTACAAACGCAAGTCGCAGCTGATAGCAAACCACGCCGAGGCTTCGCTACCGCTTTACGTAAAGCTGACATTGGTATCATTGCTGAGATTAAAAAAGCCTCACCGTCTAAAGGCATCATCAATCATAATTTTGACCCAACCACGTTTGCCAAGCAGTATGAGCAAGCTGGTGCCAGCTGTTTATCAGTACTGACCGACCGTGATTACTTTCAAGGCGATGACAGCTACCTTCTTCAAGCCGCTAATGCCACAAGCCTACCGATATTACGTAAAGATTTTATGGTTGATGTGTATCAAATTTATCAGTCTTATTTACTGGGTGCCGACTGCATATTACTGATCATGGCTTGCCTTGATGACACCCTATTACACGAGCTACATGCACTAAGTATTGAGTTAGGCATGGATATATTGATAGAAATACATACCAAATCTGAGCTTGATCGCGCACTGACATTACCGCGCTCAGCGCACAATATTTATGGTATTAATAATCGCGACTTAAATACGTTTGATGTCGATTTACAAACCACACTAGATCTAAAAAACATATTGATCGAAGCATTAGCCGTAGACGATATAGCTCTTAAACCGCTCGTTGTCACTGAGAGTGGCATCCATAACAGTGATGACATTCGTTTGATGTTGGGCAATGACATTCAGCATTTTTTAATCGGTGAGCAGTTTATGAAAACCGATTATCCTGGACAGGCGTTACAATCCTTACTTGCGGGCGTCGCAGCAGACGAGTAAAGTAACTTAAGTAGCTTTATTTGAGATAATATAGCTTTTAAATGGCTAACAAATAAACCATTCATTCATCAACCAACGATACGTTAAATTTTATGTCAAATTCTCTTTTTTCAAAAGAAATGCAAGACCAGCTCAAAGAGCTAAAAGGCCAATTGAGCAAAGGTCGTGATACCAACTCACCTGAAGGTGAGAACCAAAAACCAACTGAACCTGTGTCATTGCCCACGCAAAAACAAGTAAATAAGACAGTCAAGCAAATGGATAGCGAACATATTGACGATGACAAAGTGCTATTTATGCAAGCCATGCATGGCGTCAATCAGCTTGAAGACAAAAATGTCCGCTCACCTGCCAATGCTAGCAAAGCCGGAAAACCCGATGCGACGACATTGTCTAAACGTGCGGCCGCTCAAGGTAGCGAAGCGAATAACTTGGGTGCTGGCTTATCAGATATGCAAGCCCTACTGAATCCTGTGGCAGCGGAAGCGGTCTTGTCTTATAAACAACCAACGCTACAAAACAAAGTATTTACCCAACTCAAGCAAGGAAAATTGCGCTGGTACGATGCTGTAGATATTCATGGCTGTACTATTGAAGAGGCACGCGAGGCTGTGACTCAATTATTGAGCCAAGCAAAGCAAAAGAATGAGACAATGGTAAAAATTGTCCATGGTAAAGGCTCTGAGGCCATCCTAAAAACTTGCGTGAATGGTTGGTTGCGTCAATTACCAGAGGTATTGGCTTTTTGCTCTGCTCCGCCAAAAGATGGTGGTAATGGTGCGGTATTGGTACTATTGAAAAAGTCTAAAGTTGATGGTGAGCAGTAGGTAGCTTTCGTTCAGTATTAAAATAAAAGGGCTGCAATTGGCAGTCCTTTTTTATAAGGATAAAGCCTATCTACTTTTGATACTAAGCGATAGATACCCACTCTATTTTCATACAAACTTTTATTCAAGCGAACTCATTATGAGCATCCAAACTGTTGAAAACATTGAAGCGCTAAATGAACATATTACAGCGCTAATTGCTATCGAGCCACGATTTGCGCCTGTCTACAAACAAACTGGACTGCCTGATCTCAGACATAATACAGGTGGGTTTGAGGCACTGATGAGAGCTATGGTCGGTCAACAGCTCTCTGTAGCAGCAGCGGCCAGTATTTGGCAGCGTCTGGTTGATTCAGGTTTGACGACACCTAAAGCGATTAGTGAAACCTCGGACGAGACTTTGCGAGCACACGGACTGTCTAAGCAAAAGACTCGATATATAAGATCGTTAGTAGAAAACGACATAGACTTTGCGGCGCTAGAGATCATGCCAGATTTAGAGGTGATAAAAACCTTAACTGCCGTGGTTGGTATTGGACAGTGGACCGCTGAGATGTATTTAATGTTTTCTCTAAAACGTGCCGACGTCCTTGCTGTTGATGACTTAGCCATTAAAGTAGCGGCGCTGCAATTGTTGGATTTACCAGAAAAGACAACGCCAAAACAACTAAAGAATCTGACCCAAAATTGGTCACCGCATCGTAGTGCTGCAAGTCTATTGTTATGGTCATACTATGGTTTATTGCGTAATAAAACGGCTGTGCCTTTATAACCTATTGTCTTCATAAGTCAGTGCTTTTATAAGTCAGTGCTTATTTGATCTTCAACGTTAAGGCTGGTTCCATATAGAAAACCCAGATTTTTTGCTTATATGCTTAAACCTACGTTTTTTTAGTACCCTAACCTCATGTTTCAATGCTTTTATTGGATCATATTTTTTTCTTTTTACTGACTCATTCTTATGTTGATGAGCGGTGTCATTGCTATTGGCATCACCTTTATTTAAATCTATACCAAAGTTTTCATCGCTACCATTATCATCAATAGAGTCAGTATTTGAGGCATTTTCTTTTGACGTGCTTTCTTTTGACGTACTTTCTTTTGACGTGGTTTCTATCGACTCCATTGCTTCATTTTCTCTGTCATTGGGATCAATATCGTTTGCGCTATGATGCTCTAGCTCAGCTTGATTGACGATAAGCTGCTGAGTCGGCAACGCATGTTCCACTTTATATTCCGAGACCTTTTTTAATACATCGACAAATAAACTGTTTTGTTTGTCATAGAATTCAATGATATCGACAGCATTAACATAAGCCTGTAACTGGATGACATAGCAATCTTGACGCAGCTCTAAGATATTGACCTGATTCCACTCTTGATTGGTCAACTCATGCTCTTTTATAAATTCGTCTAAGTCATTTACCATTTTGAAAATCACATCAAGATCGGCGGTACGCTTAAGATACAAATGATGGAAAAAACGAAACATATCACGAGAGGTGAAATTTTCAATCTGCATAGATGAAAAGTCACCGTTCGGTACCGTCACAATCGTACGCGTCAATGTCCGTACACGCGATGAACGAATACCGATATCGATGACCGTACCTTCATAAGTGCCAAATTTACAATAATCACCAATACGTACTGGTGAATCTGCCACGACGACGACACTACCGACAAGGTTTTCAATAGTCTTTTGCGTACCCAGTGCTAATGCCAAACCACCGACACCTAATGCGGCAATACCTGTGGTCAAGTCAAAACCTAAATTTCCGAAGATGACAATCACAGCAAATATCAGCAGTAACGCTTTGACCACTTTGCGCAGCAGTCCTAAGATTGAGACTCGCTCAGTATAGTTTTTCTTATAACTTAGATTCACCGCACGCGTAAATACTGCATCTATCACTCGTAGCAATAACCACGTTACTGCTACCCACGAAGCAATTTCTGTAAATCGATTGACTGGCTCACGCAGCGTCACCGATACGCCAGCATACACCATCACCTCAGACAAGATTAGCGCCATAATCACGACAGAGAGGGGCAATATCACTTTATTAGGTAATGGTAATGGTACCCCACGTACACGCGGATACGTGATTTTTAATAAATGATATAGCAGCCAAACCATGATATAAGTCAAGATAAAGCTACCAACAACCATGGTAAGTGCAGCGACTAAATCAGCGAGCTGATAGCCGAAAAGATTTTTACCTTCTAATGAGTCAATAGTATAACGAGATACCAAAGTTGGTTCAGTGTTTGCTATTACTTCTGGTATTGAGCTGAGCGTATCGCTTGAAAACTGCCAATATTTTTCGCCTCGTTCAGACTGAGCCCTTTCAAGTATCAGTGACACGTCTTTGTCACCAATGCTAATCACGCCTACATTTTCTTGCTGTGGTGGCAACTGGTCGGTTAGATTACCCTCAGGCTCATTACTAAGCTGCAAATCTGGTTGAAAACGGCCACCTGCATCCAGTGCTTGCTTGAACTGCCGTACGATGGTGGTTGGGTTATCGGATTTCGATAAATTTAGATAGTTACTCGCCAGCAGATAGTCATCTTCGCCTAGCGCACTGATAAACCCTTGTACTGTATGCCTTGGTGTATCTCGCCCAAATGAGTCCGGGCGTAATGATTCTACTGACTCTTCACTACTGCTTTCACTCACACCAAGTGTACTAGCCTCAGCTGCAAAGGTATGAGTTGGCCATAACAAACTCAACAGCAGCGCAAGTAAAAACACCATCGCGAGTAATGGTATTTTAATCATAGAGTATGGTGAAGATAACTCAGTGCTGGGAATCAGACGATACTTGATAGACAAAACAAACCTCTTAACTTTATGGGTAGTACAACGGAAAACAATAGATTTCTGACTATGATAGCAACTATTTATAACAGCAGTGCTTTTGATTACGCATTTTTTAGCCAGTTATGTCAGTAACTGCTATCAGTTTTGTAGCATAACCTTTATCCAAGCTTTTCCCCTTTAAGCCATATAATGAATTATTCACAACTAATCATGAATAATATTCACCTTATAATGAGGAAACATTAGGTTAAAGTGGTTTATAAAACGGTCATTTTTATAGATAATAAGCATAGTTTTGCGCATGTATTGCTTTTTGTAATTTTTAACCATTTTAACGTCACAGTGGTTATTTTTTATTTCTGTACTTTTAACATGATTACTTTGGAATTGACTATGTTTTTACCACGATCTTCTTCGACTGCCTATCTTCGCTTATGTATTCTAAGCGCACTTGGCATATTTTCTTTGAATGCAACAGCAGCAACCGATTCTACTGTCGTAAGCAACAACGAAGTACCAGAAGTTGAACTCGATGAAATCGTTGTAACAGCTACCCGCACACCTACTAAAACCAGTAATATCATTGCCCAAACACGGGTTATTGATAGCGAAGAGTTGCAGCGTTATCAGGGTCAAACAGTCACTGATGTATTAAAGAATCAGCCTGGTATGAATATTAGTCAAAGTGGCGGTACCGGCACCGTTAGCAACTTTTATATGCGTGGCTATGACAGCAAGCAAGTTCTTGTAATCATTGATGGTATTCGCTACAGCTCTATTTCTACAGGCGCGCCTGCACTTAATCTATTATCTGCCGATCAAATCGACCGTATAGAAATTTTATATGGCGCATCAGGGTCTAGCATCTATGGTTCTGATGCCATGGGCGGTGTCATTCAAATTTTTACGAAAGGCAATAATATTGAACAATCTAATGTTTCAGCCACAGTCGGGTACGGTAGTAATGATCATTACCAAGTAGGTGTAACAGGACAACTAAAAAATGATACTTCTTCATTGAGCTTAGGTGTCAGTCGCAACGAAACAGACGGTTTTAATGCAATTGCTAGCTCTAATTCTTATGATTACAATGCGGATGATGATGGGTTCGAATCTACCAATGCCAGCCTAGCATTACAACATAAGATTTCAGACAATTTAAGTGCTGGTCTCAACGCTTTATATTCTGACTCTACAACAGATATTGACTCTGCAGGCGATGCTTTTCCAAATGCTTATGCAGATCAACAAAATGGCAGCGCCAATGCTTTTATTCAATATCAAACACCATTAGCCGTCACTAAATTTAGTGTTGGACAAAGTATCGATAAATCTACGACTCACGATGCTTACTCTATCAACTATGAAGATGGTAGCCAGTTTGATACCACCCAAACACAGGTACGGTCAGAGACCAGTATTAATGCACAACCTGGTACCGTTACTATCGGTGCAGAGTGGTTGTCACAACAGTTAGACGCTTCCGATGTTTTAGATTTTTCAGGTTTTCCTGCGCCTGCCACTCTAACTGCTTATGACCCTGAAGATAGAACTGTTAAAAGTGGTTTCGTTGGCTATCAATTATCAGAGGATTATTATGACCTCCAAGCCAATTATCGCGTTGATGACAACTCGCAGTATGGTAATGAGAACACCTACAATATAGGTGCCGCTATACGACCACTAGAGGGTTTACGCATTGGTGCAAGCTATGCCACAGGGTTTCGCGCGCCAACCTTCAACGATTTGTATTATCCCGGCTATAGCAATCCAGACTTAAAGCCTGAGACTAGTAAAAATACGGAAGTGTTTGTAGAGTACAATAAAGGCAATCAGAACTCACGTCTGACAGGCTATTATACTGATGTGGATGATTTGATTAATAACGCTACTAATACTAGTGAGGCACAAATCAAAGGTTTAAGCTTAACTTCTGACTGGAGCGTTAATTCGTTTTTATTTGGTTTGGGTTATGACTATCTGGAAGCTAAAGACAAAACGACTAATAGTGCTAACTATGACAACGAGCTTGTGTACCGCCCTAAAAATAGTGGTTTAATCTATGTTGGTTATCAGCAACCTGCTTTTGATGTGCGGCTTGAAGCTAAATATACTGACGAGAGATTCTCTGATGCTGCAAATACCACCAAGTTAGATGATTACACTTTGTTAAATTTAAGTAGCTCTATTTATCTGACAAATAATCTTCGTGCTAACTTGCGCGTTGACAATATCACCGATGAAGACTATACCCTATCTAATCAATTCGGTACAGAGTACGCCACTGAAGGCACTAGCTATTTCGGCTCTCTAACCTACGACTGGTACTAAAATTATCTAGTTATTGTTACAAGAGACCATCGATTGATGGTCTTTTTTGTGGGTGACATTTTATCTGTCATCTATTACAATGACACCCTCCGAGAGGTGTTGCGCCATGACCGTAAATATTGCATTAAGAGATTAGAATCATGCAAATCATAGGTTATGTTAGGCTCGGTTAACTGTTGATTGTCCTTAACTATATAAAGTAAGGCGATTATCAGCGCAAATAACGGCACCTGCGTTTTTATTCTTTTTATCATAAATTAACCACTGATAGGAGCATATTATGGACGCAGTGTCTAACACCCCCTCTGCCCATACGATCGATCCCTCTTTCACTGACTATAAAGTCGCTGATATCAGCCTTGCTGATTACGGCCGCCGTGAAATCACCCTTGCCGAAGCCGAAATGCCTGCCCTAATGGGCTTGCGCCGTCGCTACGAAGCAGACCAGCCGCTTAAAGGCGCTAAAATTGCTGGCTGTATCCACATGACCATTCAGACTGCCGTACTTATCGAGACACTCGTCGCGCTAGGTGCTGAAGTACGCTGGACATCATGTAACATCTTCTCAACTCAAGACCATGCTGCTGCTGCTATTGCTGCTGCTGGCATCTCTGTTTATGCTTGGAAAGGCGAAACCGAAGAAGAGTATGAATGGTGCCTACGTCAGCAAGTACATGTTGGCGGCGAAGCATCAGGCCAACTTTGGGATGCTAACTTAATCTTGGATGACGGCGGTGATTTGACTGCTTTGATTCATAATGATTATGCTGAGCTTCTTGATAGCATCCATGGTATCTCAGAAGAGACGACTACTGGTGTACATCGTTTGGTTGAGATGCTTGCCAAAGGCACGCTGAAAGTACCAGCCATCAACGTTAATGATGCCGTGACTAAGTCTAAAAATGACAATAAATACGGCTGTCGTCATAGCTTAAATGATGCGATCAAACGCGCAACTGACATGTTCCTTGCTGGTCGCCGCGCCTTGGTTGTTGGTTATGGCGATGTGGGTAAAGGCTCTACACAAAGCTTACGCCAAGAAGGCATGATCGTACGTGTTTCAGAAGTTGATCCTATCTGTGCCATGCAGGCCTGTATGGATGGCTTTGAAGTATTATCTCCTTACATTAATGGTGACAACACTGGCGGTGCAGAAAACATCAACACCCGCTTGCTTGAAGATACCGACTTGATTGTTACCACTACTGGTAACTACCATGTTTGTGACAAACATATGCTAGCAGCCCTTAAGCCTGGCGCTGTTGTATGTAACATTGGTCACTTTGACACCGAAATCGACACTCAGTTCATGCGTGACAACTGGCGCTGGGTCGAGATCAAACCACAAGTTCATCAAATCTTCCGCTCAGATGACGAAAACGATTATTTGATTTTACTTGCCGAAGGTCGCCTCGTAAACCTAGGTAACGCGACTGGTCACCCATCACGCGTGATGGACGGCTCGTTTGCTAATCAGGTATTGGCTCAAATGTACTTGTTCGAAGAAAAATTCGCTGACTTGCCAGATGACAAGCGTACTGACAACTTATATGTAAAAGTACTGCCTAAAAAGCTAGACGAAGAAGTCGCTGCTGCGATGGTTGCAGGCTTCAATGGTACTTTAACTAAGCTCACTGAAAAGCAAGCAGAGTACTTAGGCGTATCTGTCGAAGGTCCTTTCAAGCCTGACGCTTATAAATACTAAAAGGAGCAAGACTGTGAGTAAGCCTGCTTTTTCCTTTGAGTTTTTTCCGGCTAAAACTGAGCAAGGACACGAAAAACTGCTCAGTACTTATGATGAGCTGAATAAATTATCACCTACCTATTTTTCGGTGACTTATGGTGCGGGCGGTTCAACTCGTAACCGTACCTTAGACATTGTGCAAGCATTATGTGCTCGCGGTGATACCCCTATTGCGCCGCATATGTCTTGTATTGGTGATGATAAAAGTGAAATCGCTGAATTATTAGAGCTTTATAAGGGCTTAGGCATCAATCGTTTGGTAGCACTCCGTGGCGACTTACCCTCAGGTCAGGTTGGTATGGGTGAGCTGCCATTTGCACTAGACTTAGTCAAGTTTATTCGTGAGCATTCAGGCGATCATTTTCATATCGAGGTGGCCGCTTATCCTGAAATGCATCCACAAGCTCGCAGCTTTGCCTTTGATATCGATAACTTGGTTAACAAGTTCCAAGCGGGTGCAGATACTGCGATTACGCAATTCTTCTATAACGCTGATAGCTATTTATTTTTGCGAGATGCGTTAGAAAAGCGTGGTATTGATACCGTTGCTAAGCCCTTGGTTGCTGGTATCATGCCGATCACCAACTCTAGCAACTTGCTACGTTTTGCTGATAGCTGTGGTACTGATATTCCGCGTTATGTGCGTAAGCAGTTGACGGACTTCGGTGATGATCGCAAGGCCATTCGTGATTTTGGCTTTGATGTCGTTTATCGCTTATGTGAACGTCTTATTAGCGAGGGAGTACCAGCCATGCATTTTTATAGCATGAATAAGGTTGAGCCTAACAAGCGTTTGGTTGAAGCCTTAGGATTAACAGCATAACCCTTTCTCGAACTTATTGATTAATGACTGGTGCTCTTTGGAGCGCCAGTTTTTTATTGTTAGACTTTCAAATACCTGTCCTATATTTCATACAATGCATCGAATTTATCGATTATTGTTTCATTAAAAATTCAATGCTATATCTCGTAACCTCTAAAATAGTTACCTTTCTTAAGAAAAATCCTCATAAAAAAAATGCCTTTACCGTTACCAAATGATATTCTATTCAATTAGGGCGTGTTGAACATTCAAATGTGGTGCTGGCAGTGACTATTTTTTAGACAATATGCAGTGAAATTTTTGATGCCTAGTCATTCTAGGTTAAACAATTTCGCCATATATTGGCAAAAAAGAGTACTGCCCCAAAGGGCTGATACTAAAATCACCCCAAACGTTGTTGCAAGCCTAGCTAAGGTCTCGACATTATCGTCGGCTTACGCCTAGTTTGGTGCAATTTTAGCGATCAGCAGCCCTAATATTTGAATGTTCAACACGCCCTAATATCAATTTAATTATAGGAATAAAAAACCTGTGAGACGTTTTTTTTATACCATTAACACTAATACTGATAATATTCTCTCTCTACCTAAATTACATACCTTACCCTTAGGCAGCGAGATCGAATTACCAGAGAATATCGTGCATCATTGGTGCCGCGTATTACGGGCAAATGTTGGTGAAAAAGGTGTATTATTTGATGGCTTTGGTGGCGAATATCAGGTACAACTAGAAAATATAAATAAAAAATCAGCGACGGCTACCTTATTGATGCAGCTATCTGATGATAAAGCTGCACCTATTTTTAGTAAAATCGGTCTGGTCATGAGTCGCGGTGAACGCATGGACTATGCGATTCAAAAATCAACAGAGCTTGGCGTCACTGCTATCCAGTTATTAAGTAGTCATCATGGTGAGGTCAATCTAAAACCTGCACAAGTTGGGAAAAAACTGGCTCATTGGCAGCAAGTGGCTATAGCGGCTTGCGAACAGTGCGGACTCAATCGTCCACCACTTATTTTGTCACCTATCTCTATTAATGACTGGTTATACAACCCAGCAGACACCGTCGTTAGCCCTATAGTAGCTGATCTCAGTCAAGATTCTTATTACCAAGTACTACAGCAGCCAGCCGACTTACGTATGCAGTTGAGCGTACCAAAAAAAGGACAGCCCGCGATGCCTGAGTCACTGTTAGCCACCCTGGCACAATCAGCGCCTTATATTGAGCTACTCATTGGCCCTGAAGGAGGACTCAGCGACGATGAACGTCAAAAAGCAGCAGAAATTGGTTTTCAACCTTGGCAAATCGGTAAAAGGGTTTTGCGTACTGAAACTGCACCAGTGGTTGCATTAGCAACCTTACATGCTTTGAGCTATTAATTATCAAATACTAAATAGTGTTGAATATTCAGCACGACTAAAACAGGTAAACTTATCTAGGACATATTTGATACTGCAGCTATGGCACTGATGAAGACTATTTTTTAGACCCTTTGACGTTAAAAATAGTAAATTTAGTTATTCTAAGTGTCTATGTCTAACCATAAAATGGTAAAAAGAGTGCTTTCTCTACGAGTTGGTACTAAAACTGCTCCACATTAGTTATAAAGTTCGCTACGGCACGAGCATTAGCATTATTTTACGCCTTGCTTGGAGCCGTATTAGTAAGCAGCAGTGCTTATTTGGGAATATCAAACACACCCTATTATTTTATTTTGCCATTATGAGTCCAATTATGACTAATGCCACTGCCATTCCAGTCTCAGATAAACAGCAAATACTGGCACAGTTATGCGAGCAACTTGATGACGCTATCTTTATTTTAGATGCCAACTTGTGCTATTTATCGGTTAATGCCTGTTATGAAATGACGATTGGCTATAATGAGTCTTTTTTGCTTGGACGACCGCTTGGTATTTATGCGGCAAAATTTTTATCAGCAGATGAAGGGTCGATTTTAGCGGATATCACTAGCCACCTAAACAGTAGTGGCTGTTATGAAAAACACTTTGCAATGGCAAATCGATATGGGCAAGTCATTGATTGCCATATGACTTATCGTAAGATATGTATCGAGCAGACTGTGTACTACGTAGGTATGGTTCGTGATATGTCAGCAGCTATTAAAGATCAAAAAAAAGTGGCTCATTTACTCAATTATAATCAGGTCACAGGCCTACCCAACCGTAAAGTGTTTTTGAGTAAAACCAATGATTTATTATTAGATACTTACCAAGAAATCGCTATTGTACGTTTGAATATTGATCGTTATCGTAGCCTCGCAAGCCTACTAGGCCCTGATGGCATTAATACGTTGATAAAAAGCTTTGTCACGCGTATTAAAAACCTTCAACTGGATTATCTGACCTGTTTTTCCCATTTTGGTGGTGATGATTTTGTCTTGGTATTCGAATGCCCTGATGCCAATATAGTACGTCAGCAGCTAGACAGCTTAATGCAAATATGTGAACGCCCTTTCTCCTCAGACAAAACAGAGGCAAATATATACTGCCATATTTCCGTTGGTGCCAGTTACTTTCCCAAAGATGATGATGAATTGACTGGATTATTGGCCAAGGCTGAAAAAGCGCTGCATTATGTCAAAAAACAAGGTGGAGAAGATATCTGCTGGTATGACACATCGATTGATGAAGCCACTATCGGCAACTGGCAGTTAGAATCTGAGCTTAGAACTGCAGCTGCTGAAGGTCAGTTTATTCCTTATTACCAACCAAAATTTGAGTTAGCTACTGGTATTATCACAGGCTTTGAGGCTTTAGTACGCTGGCAACATCCGACTCGCGGACTACTGCGTCCAATACATTTCATCGATGCTATTATCACTCATAAATTATCATTTGAACTATTCTCACAAATGGCGGTTCAAATCGCCAAGCAACTGTCTATTTGGCAAGAGCAAGGTTTTTGTCAACATATCTGCATCAATGCTGACGCCACTGAATTTAGCCATCCTAACTTTTTTAAGATGGTACGCAATCTTCTTATACAACATAATATTTCTGCGACGCAATTACATATTGAAGTAACTGAATCTTCTCTAATCCAACGCCATAGTAAAGTAAAAAAACAACTGGGTTTACTCAAAGAACTGGGGATATACCTTGCCCTAGATGACTTTGGTACTGGTTATGCCTCCTTGAGCTATCTACAAGAATATCCATTTGATTTTATTAAAGTTGACAAAAGCTTTATCTCTGATATTGATAACAATCAAACTCAATACGCCATCGTAAAAGCCATTCTAGATTTGGGTACGGCGCTTGATATGCAAATCATCGCTGAAGGCATCGAGACCGAACAGCAGCGTGATGTACTGTTATCAATGGGCTGTAAACAAGGTCAGGGTTATTGGCTGAGTAGACCTGTGGCAGCTGATGCTGCAACCAAAATGTTGATTGAGCAGTACCGTACTCATTAACGCCTATTCGATTATGACTTAATATTACTAATATTTTCATCTGCTTATTTGCCTCAACTTTTGATGCCTAGCTTTGATTGTATAACCGATGCAAGGTAGGTTCATGACTTATCAGTGCTGTCACCAAACTTGTATAATTTCCCATGAACGCCTATCTTTTATAGTGAATTTGTCAGGTCTTATTGAGACTTCAGTTGACTCTGGCAATCATTATTCTTTTCAATACGATTTTATATAATCAACAACTCAGTCCATCTACGTTATTGCCTAGCATTTGTTTAGGCACGTTAGATTGAAATAGCCACACCTGTACGGCGTCGGACGGTGCAGTTAGATGACTATTCTTGACTTTGCTTGATTACATTCCAAAAAGGACAGGAAGTTATGCAATATAAAGCGCCCTTACGTGATATTCAATTCGTGATGCATGAGTTACTTGACAGTGAAAGCCACTATAAAACCTTACCAGCCTTTCAAGAAGCTGATCGTGAGTTGATGGATAGTCTGTTCGAGATGGCTGCAAGCTTTGCTGAAAATGAACTATCACCATTGAACCAAAGCGGTGATGCTGAAGGCTGTAAGTTCGATAACGGTACTGTCACTACACCAAAAGGTTTTAAAGAAGCTTATACAGCGTTTTGTGAGCTCGGCTTCCCTGCTTTGTCTGCTGAAGAAGACTTCGGTGGGCAAAACATGCCTTTTTCATTGTCTACTGTCATTAATGAAATGGTGGGTACAGCCAACTGGTCATTCTCTATGTATCCTGGCCTATCGCATGGTGCCATTCAAACCATCGAACACCATGGTACTGACGCTCAAAAACAAACCTATTTAGAAAAAATGGTCACTGGCGAATGGTCAGGCACCATGTGCCTTACTGAGGCCCACGCCGGTTCGGATTTAGGGATTATTCGTACCAAAGCTGAGCCTAAGGAAGATGGCAGCTATAGTATCACTGGTCAGAAAATTTTTATCTCTGCAGGTGAGCATGATCTGACTAGCAACATCATTCACATTGTCTTAGCCCGTCTACCAGGCGCGCCTGCTGGCACCAAAGGTATCTCATTATTTATCGTTCCTAAAGTAACGGTCAATGAAGATGGTAGTTTAGGCGAAGGTAATAATGTCGTTTGCGGCTCTATCGAGCATAAAATGGGTATCAAAGCTTCTGCCACTTGTGTCATGAACTTTGATGGTGCAACAGGTTATCTGATTGGCCCAGAAAACCGTGGTCTACAGTGTATGTTTACCTTTATGAATGTGGCACGTATCGGTACTGCCGTTCAAGGTTTAACAGCTGCAGAGTATGCATTCCAAGGCTCATTGACTTATGCAAAAGACCGCTTAGCAATGCGTTCGTTATCAGGTGTTAAAGCACCAAAGAAAGCAGCTGACCCTATCATTGTACATCCAGCTGTTCGTAACATGCTATTGACCGAAAAAGCCTTTGCAGAAGGTGGTCGTGCCCTAGTCTATTACCTCTCACACTTTGCTGATGTTGTCGCAAAAGGCGAAGGTGAAGATCTTAAGTTTGCTGACCAAATGTTGTCACTACTGACACCAATTGCTAAAGCATTCCTGACAGAAACTGGTCTAGAAGCGGCCAATCATGGCGTGCAGGTATATGGTGGTCATGGCTTTATCAGCGAATGGGGTATGGAACAAAACGTACGTGATACACGCATCTCTTGCTTATACGAAGGAACAACAGAAATTCAAGCACTTGATTTGCTTGGTCGTAAAGTATTGGGCTCACAGGGCAAACTACTTGCCAACTTTGTCAACATCATTCAAAAATTCTGTGACGAAAACAAAGAAAATGATGAGATGGGTCAATTCATTCGCCCACTTGCCAAACACCTTAAAGAATGGGGCGACCTCACTGCACGTATTGGCATGCAAGCAACTGAAAACCCTGATGCGGTCGGCGGCGCTGCTGTTGACTACATGTACTTCAGTGGCTATGTCACTCTAGCCTATTTATGGGCTCGTATGGCATTAATCGCCCAGACCGCTATTGCTGAGGGCACTAGCGAAAAAGCATTCTACGATGCTAAAGTCAAAACTGCTCAGTTCTACTTTGCTAAGCTGTTGCCACGTACCACTACCCACGTACAACGTATCGGCACTGGTGTAGAGCCATACATGAGCATGGATGTTGATCAGTTCGCCTTTTAATTAAAGCGCTAAAAGTCATACTAATATACTCTTGAGCGGCAATATACTTCGGTATGTTGCCGCTTTATTTTTGCATACGTTTGTGATGACCCTTAACATATAGTCAGAGAAGTCTAAAACAGCTACAAGGCAGCCGACCGCAAATTGTACATATAGTACCTCTAGGGAGGGTAACACCGTAGCGGTTTAGTATGGTCAAAGTATTTTTAAATCGCTACAGTGCTGCTGGGATAAATTTTTCGCAGCCTCTGTGAATACAGCAAGCAAGTAAAGTTTGTACCAGTAGCACCATAATACAATCGTATCGGTTTTATGTTTTTTTGACTATAGTTCGCGGACTATAGATCAACAGGACTTAGTCAGCAGTGACTGTCTGCAAATACCGACCCATCTATCTTTCCACATAACAAGCATCACTGCGATGCCTCTCAGTACTTCAATAGTCGTTGCTAACTTTTAGTGCACGCACGATTCACGAACAAATACACTTGCGCGCAAGCTTATTTGTTAAACTTTGATTATGAGTGAATCAAGTTAAATCAGAAAAACAAATTATTATCTTATCAATTTTATTTATTTGACCAAAGGAATGTTTATGGCTGTTTATAATGCCCCTCTTAATGATATGCGTTTCATTCTAAATGACGTATTTAAAGCATCAGAATTTTGGCAAAACAACGAAAACTTAGCTCATGTTGACATTGAAACCGTTGATATGGTCTTAGAAGAAATGGCAAAACTGTCAAAAAACATTTTATTGCCTATTAATCGTAGCGGTGATGAAGAAGGCGCAACCTTTCACGGTGATGGCGTGGTCACGACGCCAACTGGATTTAAAGAGGCTTACAAACAGTTTGCCGAATCAGGTTGGGTTGGCTTAAGCGGTAATGCTGAATACGGTGGTCAAGGTTTTCCCAAAATGGTCACTATGTTGACTGAAGAAATGGTTTTCACTGCCAACCAATCGTTTGCGCTTTATCCAAACCTGACCGTTGGTGCCACACTTTGCCTAAACGCAGCCGCTTCTGAAGAACAAAAACAGACTTATCTAGAAAAAATGTATAACGGTGAATGGGCTGGTACCATGTGCTTAACTGAGCCACATGCTGGTACTGACCTAGGTATTATCAAAACCAAAGCTGTGCCTAACGATGACGGTAGCTATGATATCTCTGGTACCAAAATCTTTATTACTGGTGGCGAGCATGACCTAACTGACAACATCATACACTTAGTATTGGCAAAAACCCCTAATGCACCGGAAGGTTCAAAAGGCATCTCACTATTTGTGGTACCAAAATTCTTGGTCAATGACGATGGTAGTTTAGGCGAGCGCAATACATTGGCAGTTGGTTCTATCGAACACAAAATGGGTATCAAAGCATCGGCCACTTGTGTCATGAACTTTGATAGCGCAAAAGGCTGGATGGTGGGTGCAGAAAACACTGGTCTGTCTTCAATGTTCATTATGATGAATTATGAGCGCGTAACGATGGGTTTACAAGGACTCGGCG
Source organism: Psychrobacter sp. AOP5-GZ1-6 (assembly GCF_052376345.1). NCBI lineage: Bacteria > Pseudomonadati > Pseudomonadota > Gammaproteobacteria > Moraxellales > Moraxellaceae > Psychrobacter > Psychrobacter sp. AOP5-GZ1-6. The sequence goes on from NZ_JBQSVP010000037.1 coordinate 23,014, forward strand.
GTTCTGAACTTGCTTATCAAAACGCTGCTTTATATGCCAATGACCGTGGTCAAGGCCGCAGCGATACACAAATTCAAAGCCCAGAGAAACCAGCTGATGCCATCATCCATCATGCTGATGTGCGCCGTATGCTCTTAAATGCTAAAGCCAACACTGAAGCGTCACGCTGCTTTGCGATGTACGTGGCCAAAAATCTTGATGAAGAAAAATTTAGTACCGATCCTGATTCAGCAAAAGCCGCTGCTGCTCGTGTTGCATTACTAACACCCGTTGCGAAAGCATTTTTGACAGATAAAGCGCTAGAGGCCACTGTAGATTGCCAGCAGGTATTTGGTGGTCACGGCTATATCCGCGAATGGGGTATGGAACAAATCGTTCGTGATACGCGTATCGCCCAGATCTACGAAGGCACAAATGGTATTCAAGCACTTGATTTATTAGGTCGTAAAGTGGCTCGCAATAATGGCAAATATATCACTCACTTCTTAGGTGAGATTCGTGACTTTGTCAATAATATGCAAGCAGATCATGGTATCAAACAAGCGACGCTAGACGCAGCAGATACAATCGAAGCGTTAACCACGACTGTACTGAGCAATATTAGCGATCGTAAAAGTGAAATTAATGGCTGTGCCGTTGATTATATGCATGCCTTTGGTTATCTAGCTTACTCGTACATGTTTGCTTTAATGGTCGAAGCGGCTAACGGTAAAGAAGGTGGTTTTTACACCAACAAAGCCAAGCTTGCAGACTATTTCGTGGGGCGTATCTTGCCACGTATCAATGCTCATGCACAGATGGTCAAAGCTGGTAGTGATCCGATGATGAATTTTGATCTTGACTACTTTGATGTACCCGCCAGCTAAGTTATTATCATAGATAATATTCAAAAAAAAGGACAGCCATATAAGCTGTCCTTTTTTTTGCCAAAATAACTCTCATCATAATTTCTAACAAAATAATTGACTATCAATATGTGACTAAGATAAAAATAACGTACAATAAATCGTCGTTCGCATTAAATAAAAGTCTGATTAAATCTTTATAAATCATACTTATTTTGATCAATTATATGATAAAAACTACTAAAACAATCATAACAAAAGGTACGACGTGTCAGAAATGAAACATATTCTACAGCAAATTACGGCCTTGAGTGATGTACCTGATCCCTCAGTATTAAAGCGCCTAATAGATGCACTACGGGTAGGTGATAAAGAACCTGCACTGGCCAACGAAAATATTCAGTCCCTTATTGATATCCTGCGCCAACATCCAGAATATGCTGATGGGCTCTCTAGCTTTGTCCTCAAGATCATCATTCAGTATCGCCAAATTGCACTATATACCGACACTGGTATCATGTCAGACCAAGGGTTTTTCAATAGCTTACGCCGTTTAATCGGTCATCGTATTTTGCCGATATTACCGCAAGAAGACTCCGTGGTTGAATTGGTCGGCTATTTGTTCAATAAAAGCACTGATGAGCGCTGGCTCGCTAATATTAAAGAAGAGAAATGGGACGAATTGGTAGAGGTACTAAAAGTCGAAGAGAAGCATTTAGACTTAGTCGCCAATGTGAAAAACAGTATTTTAAACGCTATTATTATTTTATCTTATCGCATCAGTGGTATTGGTTTGCATCCTGATTTGATGGACTCTTACCCACAGATGCTGAATTACTCAGCGGCATTTGTTGCGCAGAACCAAGAAGCGGTACTATTCGTCAATGAATATAGACAAGCACATGAGCTTGATACCTTAACAGATATTACTCCCGAGCAAGCCGTTGATCCGGCGCCTTTGTTGGTAATGATTGAGCAGTGCGAAGATATCGTTGCCACGGTACGCAAACGTATTTATAAAACAGGTATCTCAATTCGTTTGACTAATATGATGCTACGCTTAGATCAAAGCTTACAACGTATGCGTGTCTTAACAGAGCTAGTGACAAATGATGATCAAAAGCGTGATCGCGCTGTGATTGATCTGATACAAACACTGATTAAGACTGCCAATCGCCGCTATAGCATTGGTTATTTGATTAATAACAATACTAAGCTGCTCTCTCGTAAAGTCACTGAAAATGCCAGCCGTGTTGGTGAGCATTACATCAGTACCGATAGAGTCGGCTATCGAAAAATGTTTAAAAAAGCCTCTATTGGTGGCTTCATGATTGCGTTTATGGCTACTATTAAAATACTAGCCTATCAGTTGGCGCTTGCTCCAATGGGACGTGCCTTTGTCAATAGCATGATTTATGGACTGGGTTTCGTCTTTATCCATGTCATCCGCGGTACTGTCGCGACCAAACAGCCAGCTATGACTGCAGCTGCTATTGCTTCTACCATATCTGAAAGCTCAGGTAAAAAATCCCACCAATTGACCAAGCTATCAGAATTAGTCGTCGATATTCTACGTACTCAGTTTATTGCCATCATGGGTAACGTGATGCTAGCAGTGCCTGTCGCTCTTCTCATCTCATTTGCATGGCTACAGTATACAGGCGTACCGATGATTGACACTGAAAAAGCGGAACATTTGCTCCATGATCTTGATCCTTTTCAGTCACTAGCACTCCCCCATGCTGCCATCGCTGGTGTGTATTTATTTCTAGCAGGTTTGATAGCTGGTTACTACGATAATTTGGCCGTTTACAACAATGTAGGTGCACGTATTCAACGTCATAAACTCCTCAAGTTTATACTACCCAAGACATGGCTCACTCGTTTAGGGGGCTTTGTAGAAGCCAATCTCGGTGCCATTATGGGTAATTTCTTGTTCGGGGTATTCTTAGGCAGTACAGCAACGATTGGCTATATTTTCGGACTACCCATCGATATTCGCCATATTGCATTTGCCTCGGCGAATTTGGCACATGGTTTATTTAATATATCCGCTGATGATATGAGTTGGAGCATTATTTTAATATCGATACTTGGCGTCGCACTTATCGGTATCGTCAACCTGCTAGTGAGTTTTTCCTTAGCACTGTTTGTCGCGCTACGCTCTAAAGAAGTGAAATTTTTTGAATGGAGTCGTTTGACTAAACTGGTCTTTGGTCACATCATTAGTCACCCTTCTGACTTCTTTTGGCCACGTGACAAACCAATGAAGTACGCACGTATCGATAGTCAAGGGCATATGATATTTGACGATACCTCAGCGCAGAGAAATGGCAAAACATTACCCAGTAATTATGTCGTACGACGCTTGTCTGATGTCAGGATCTTACCTGAGTCCAAGCAAGGTAATTCCCAGCATCCTCAAACAAACACTGATATATACTATGATAATCAACCTGGGGGCGACCACGCACAAGCTCACGCTCCTTCTCACAATACTGTTGACCTTGACGATAGTTTGATGGATGAAGAGCTCAATAGTGTGCCCTATACTGACGATATTCAATATAATCAAACACCAAATGATTTTGATAGTGATAATAACCATGCGGAATCTTCTGTGAGCGATACCAAAACATCGTTACCAAAGCCTAAAAAACCACCAAACCTGCCCAGTTAATATTGCAGATGTGGTGGTTTTGGACTTGGTCAGCTGTTGGTATTAAAGTTATTTACTATACGATTTAGCAAGGTCATTTCCCAACTCTGACACTGACACCAAAAAGCCGAGCGTATTTGAGTATGCCTATAGCAAATTCAAATACGCTCGGCTCCCTAGTGAATTTTCAAGATTTGCCATAAGCTAATGGTTTACGTTAGTGGCGTAACTTCATTCTTTAGGTATACTAAACTTACCTGATATCGTAACAACAATCCAAAAAATAATACTGACCGCCGAAAGTCCTATCAGCACGGATGGTGTATAAGTGACAAACCATAATTCGAGCGCACCAATCGTTAGAAAAGCACTGATAGTACCTATAAAAAATAAAATCAGATACTTAAAAAGAGAATTAATTCTAAAATTAAAACGTTTTAAAATGACTCCAACTATTATGGCGACCAAAGCAAATACAACAGTTAATAGCAAAGTTGCTACCACTGCTGTAAAAATTTT
>NZ_JBQSVP010000038.1:0-26608 GCF_052376345.1 Psychrobacter sp. AOP5-GZ1-6
GAATGTTTAAATGTGCTATCAGCACGGTATCTGAATGTTCAATAGACCCTAATGTTCGAGGATAGAATGATGAAAAAATTATTACTGATGGCTACGCTTGCAGCAGCACCTATAATGGCCACAAGCGTACAGGCGGCAGACTCATCAACTAAAGTAACCTTTGCAAAAGACAGCTATTGCGGTAACTTTACAGGCAATATCAAAGATGGAAAAGTGTTTCGTTTATGGCTCGCAGCAGACCAAAACTTAGTGATTCGTAATGTTGGCGATGATCGTATCAATATGGCTTACGTCTCAGGGCCAAGTGGTCGATTGGACGGTGACCGCTATGATAATGAAACGTCTTACATTACTGAGAGTAAAGGCAACCACTATATGAAGATTTATGGCAATAGTCACCATAGTTCTGTTGAGTTCTGTGCTTATTAAATTCATCTTGTTTGAATGAATGTTAGGGCGTGTTGAACATTCAAATATTAGGGCTGCTGATCGATAAAATTGCACCAAACTAGGCGCAAACCGACGATAATGTCGAGACCTTAACTAGGCTTGTAACGACGTTTGGGGTGATTTTAGCATCAGCCTTGAGAACAGATCCAGCAAAGCACTGCTTTGCCCGTTTGCAAGGCGAGAGCTATGCTCGAGTGGAGGGCAGTACTCTTTTTTGCCAATACATGGCGAAATTGTTTAACCTAGAATAACTAGGCATCAAAAATTTCACTGCATATTGTCTAAAAAATAGTCACTGCCAGCACCACATTTGAATGTTCAACACGCCCTAATAGATCATAAAATTGATAGACAGTTAAAAAGCCCGAGCTTGGATACCAAGCTCGGGCTTTTTTATACTAGTGTTTTTTATGCTAATACTTTTCATACGAAGATTTTTCATGCAAATAATCGTAGGCTGTTGGCTCAATTATGCATCTAATTCACGACTGATTAAGGTACCGACACCTTCGTTGGTAAAGATCTCAAGCAAGGTGGCATGGGGCACACGGCCATCGACAATGACAGCGCTTTTTACGCCGCTACGTACGGCATCAAGCGCACACTGAATTTTAGGAATCATGCCACCTGAGATAGTGCCATCTTCAATCAGTCCATCCACTTTCTTCGGCGTCAGCCCAGTGACGACTTGACCATCACGACCCAATACACCTTTGATATTGGTCAGTAACATCAATTTTTCGGCTTGCAAGAATTCTGCGACTTTCCCTGCGACTAGATCAGCATTGATATTATAAGTGTGACCTTCGCTATCGACGCCAAGCGGTGCGATGACCGGAATAAAGTCAGACGAAATAAGCATATTAATCACGTCTTTATTAACACTGACCACATCACCGACAAACCCTAGATCGACAGGGACAGCGACACCATCTTCGCCCACTTTTTCCATGACCAGTTTTTTTGCTTGGATTAAGTTAGCGTCTTTGCCTGTTAAACCAATGGCTCGGCCACCATGCTTATTAATCAGGCTAACAATAGATTTATTGACGCCGCCACCTAGCACCATCTCGACGATATCCATAGTACTTTTATCAGTAACGCGCATCCCATCAATACGGTCAGACTGACGGCCAAGCTCTTTTAACAAGTTATCGACTTGTGGACCACCACCATGTACGACTACCGGATGCATGCCAACGGTTTTTAGCAACACAATATCACGGGCAAATGAGCTTTCAAGTGCAGGGTCAGTCATGGCATTGCCACCATATTTGACCACGATCAATTTACCGACAAAGCGCTGAATATAAGGTAGGGCTGTGGTCAATACTTCAGCGGTTATTTTGGCATCATCTAAATTAAGCGTCATTAAAAACTCCTAAAGTACAGTGTTGAGCGGGTTGGTTATATTGTGTTTCTTGATACAGGTTAGTGCCTATATAAAACAGTTTGTGACATATAGGGCGTGTTGAACATTCAAATATTAGGGCTGCTGATCGCTAAAATTGCACCAAACTAGGCGCAAGCCGACGATAATGTCGAGACCTTAACTAGGCTTGTAACGACGTTTGGGGTGATTTTAGCATCAGCCTTTCAGGGCAGTACTTTTTTTTGCCAATACATGGCGAAGTTGTTTAACCTAGAATGACTAGGCATCAAAAATTTCACTGCATATTGTCTAAAAAATAGTCACTGCCAGCACCACATTTGAATGTTCAACACGCCCTAGTTATTCAGCAGGAATCGCGACAATCTGTGCAGCCAGCTCTTTGTCAAATGGGCGACATAGTGTGGCAAATTTTTCCTGAATGGCTCTTAGCTGATCAATGCTATCGCCAGCAAAGCGTGCTGTCAGATGGTGACTGGTGTTTGACTGTCTCAGCACACCAAAGCCATGTGCAAAATCCAAACGAACGCCATCGATACAGCTTAGCGTTGTTCCTACTGGCATTAAGTCTCTGGCTTGTTTGAGGGTTAGATGAGGCTCAATCACGGAACAATGACAATCTACTAGCGAATCAGTGTTGATCAAATGATGGTCAGAATCTGCTGATGTCGCCTTTAACAGTTGGCGTAAATAACGACAGAATTGGGAGAGCTGTTCTACGATTGAATACTCCGCCCCCAAAGTCTTTGGCATCGGTAAGTAATGATCCGCAGTACTGACCATCGCAGGTAGGTCGTCCGTAATATCTGTCAGTGATTTTTTACCGCGTCCAACGCCATTCGCTGCTAACCAGTGCAGCAGTCGTAGAGCGGCATACATGGCGTCATCATAAACAATAAAACGGCTATCGTTGAATATAAAATGTCCTGATAACTCACCAGCAAAGACAATTTCACCAGCAGAGTACTGTAACTGCTGGCGCATAAAACTGCTACCTGTGCGACTGATGACAGGTGTGGCACCAAGCTCAGACAAAAGCGTTGAGAGGTGATGAGAGCATTTTATATCAAAAACGATCTGAGGCTTGAATGATGAATCTACAGAATTTTTTGGAGATAACATGTCAGGATGTTCAGCGAGCGTCAATTGCGCCAGTAAGTACAGTAGATGGTCAGGCGAGACGACTTTGCCGTTATTATCCACGATCATTAGGCGATCACCATCACCATCAAACGCCAGACCTATGTCTGCTTGATGTTGTTGTACGCTGTGCTGTAATAGTTTGAGACGATGAGGTTCGGTAGGATCCGGATTTCCAGAGGGGAAGTTGCCGTCTGGTGTGTCATTGAGCATGACAATATCTTGGCAGAAATGGGCAAATAAACGTTGAGCGATGAGACTGGTCGCCCCATGCATACAGTCGATAACCATTCGAAAATCAAGCTTGGTAGAGGGCTGGTTGTTTGACGGTCGTTTGTTTGAAGGTTGTGGTTTAGATTGATGAATTTTCTGAAAAACTTGGTCAATAGCGGCAATATAAGCCGTTGCTATTTGCTCAGCAGGTAAGCATGTATCCTGCGGATGGTTTTTAAGGCCATTCGCTTGCATAGCACGGTTGTATTCTGCATCGATTGATGCCTGCTGGCGATGCAGGAGCTGCTGATAAAACAGCTGAATCTCTGCACTGCTGGGCGAGCGATGATTGACCAACCACTTGATGCCTAAAATCTCTTTTGCAGAATGACTGGCGGTCACAATGATACCGTGCCCCTGATATCGCTCAGCCCAAAAAACCATCATAGGTGTCGTGACCAAACCTAACTGGATAACTTGTAAATTATGATGAGTCAATATAGATGCAATTTTTTGCGCAATCATATCGCTACCGATACGCGCATCGTAACCAATCACGATAATGGTGTCTTTATTGTTTTGGTTTTGAGTTATCAGACTGTTTGTTGAGCTAATATCTTTCAATTCAGTATTATGCGCACAGGCATCATTTGGGAGCTTATGGTCTAACGAAGTAGATAGTGCGCTATAACGATGGGCAAAAGCATGCCCCAATGCTTGTATAAACTCAGTAGTGAAATACTGGCGTGAACCACGAATATCATAAGCACGAAACAAGGATTGCTGCGCAGCAAAAGATGGCATTGCTTACTCTCCTTATTATCGTGGTTAATCTCTTTGAGATAGACAAAAAATAAAATAACAAATCAGTAATAGCTACTGATCATTGACTACTGACGACCTGAATGTCCAAACCCACCGGCACCGCGGACGCTTACATCACTGAATTCTGTTACCACTGAAAACTCAGGACGAGCAACCGGTACGACGATATATTGCGCCATACGCTCTGCTGGATTAAGCACAAAGTCTTCGTTACTGCGATTCCAAATACTAACCATCAGCTCGCCCTGATAATCAGCATCGATTAGCCCGACTAGATTACCCAAAACGATACCATGTTTATGACCCAGACCAGAGCGCGGCAAGATCATACCTGCATAATTAGGGTCTTGGATATAAACGGCGAGCCCAGTACCAATCAAATGTGTGTCACCGGCTTTAATGGTCAATGGCTCATCAATACACGCACGCAAGTCGATACCTGCACTGCCATCAGTGGCACGAGTCGGAAGTGAAAATGCTTCATCTTCGGTGATTTTTGGATTAACGACTTTTACTTGTACAGCTTGCATAATGCACTCACTTAACGATTTCAGGGTTTTAAAATGATAATTTTGGGCAAAGGTGATTTAGGGTCTGTTGAATAGTAATGACATTTTTACAGTTTAGTGTTTGATTATAGTATCAACACACTGGCTAAGCCTAAAAATGACATAAAGCCGACAATGTCCGTCACGGTCGTCAGGATAACAGAAGCAGATAGCGCAGGATCGATATTCATACGTTTTAGCACTAACGGTATACTGATACCTGATACGTTTGCAGCTGTCATATTAATGGCAATAGCCAAGCCAATGACCGCACTAATTTTGATGTCATGAAACCACAGTTGGGCAATAAATGCCATAATTATTGCCCAAATAATACCGTTGATGGCGCCGACCCACAGCTCTTTGTTTAACAGCCATACACGGTTAGAACCACCGATTTGACCCATCGCCATACCGCGTATGACAACTGTCAGTGTCTGAGAACCGGCGATACCACCCATACTAGCGACAACTGGCATAAGTATCGCGAGCGCCACGACTTGCGCCAATACTTCTTCGAATTGTCCAATGACCGCCGCTGCTAATAACGCGGTACACAAGTTGATGCCTAACCAAACGCTACGACTTTTGGCACTGGTCAAAATTGGTGCAAACAGCTCTTCGTCCTGACTGACACCCGCAAGGTTTTTCATGGTGCTATCGACATCATCTTGGATGATTTCCATGATGTCTTCGCCATTTAATTGACCGACTAGCTCGCCATAGCTATTAATCACGGGAGCAAAGCGAATATCTTCTGAACGAAAAATCGCTGCAGCATCTTGGATATCTAGTCGATCATTAATAGTAACAGCCGCATCAATCAAATCGGATACTAAAGTGGATTGGGGGTGTTTAATCAAATCAACCAAACTCAATAGTCCAAGTAACTGTTGGCTTTGATCTACAACCAACAGCTCTTGGCTTTCATCATCGAGTAAGTCATCGTTTTCCCGTAGCCAGTTTTGTACTTCTGCAAGCGTGATGTCTTCTCTTACCTGAATAATATCAGGATCCATATAGCTACCGACTTCCCAGTCGACATAGGTGTCTAGTCTGTTGACCTGAACTCGGATATCTTCGTCTAAGGTCGCCATGACTGAGGTTCGCACACTCTCGGTCACCGTGTCCAAAATCTCAGAGATATCTTGTGCATCGAGGTCTTGGGTAAATAGAGAGATCTCTCTTGAAGAGATGTTTTCCATTAAGGGCTGGCGGGTATCAACATCTAACTCAGCAAGGACTTCACCCTTGATACTCTCTGGAACTTGTGCCCAAATTAGTAGACGGGTTTGAGTCGGAAAAGACTCTAGCAGGTTGGCAATTTCGTATTCTGACTGTTTTTCTAAAAACTCAGTAATGGCTGCATATGCCTTGTCAGCAACCAAACCTTGTAGATACAGCAGTTTATATTCAGCGTTGTGTTCAGCTGAATTATAATCTATTTGTAGTGAAGAAGGTTGATCTTGATCAGGCATAGAAGTAGGCATAAAAATTCCTGATTTTTAAAACTGCAAATAGTAGCAATGACTAAAACATTAATTGTTGGCTTAGTTTTGGTCGTATTGTTTAAGTGTGTTGATGCATATTAGCGATTACCTAATAACGCTCTAATATTCGCCAAATATTCATCAGCCACGGCTTCTGGATCTTTGGTTGCTTTTTTCTTTTTGGCTTTGGCGGGCCAGTCGATATGATCCTCTGGTAGCTCCTCTAAAAATCGCGATTCAGAGGTAACACGCATCTGCCCACCTGCACGGCGCTGCGTTGCTAATGTCAATGTTAGCTCACGCCGAGCACGAGTAATGCCTACGTACATTAAGCGACGTTCTTCCTCTATCGTTTCACTCAAGATAGAGTTGCGGTGTGGGAGCATTTCTTCTTCAAGGCCCATGATATAAACAAAGTCAAATTCCAAACCTTTGGCCGCGTGTAAGGTCATCAAGTTGACTTTATTGGTGTTCTCTTCTTCTTGCTGCTGCTCAAGCATATCCAACAATACTAGCTTACGAATAATAGTATCAATCGTGCGATCTTCATCTTCTTCCGCGCGGTTAATCAAAGATTGAATACTGGTGTAGAGCATATCGATATTGTCGATGCGATTTTTTTCTTGTTGCGGGGTTTTAGAGTCGCTACGCACAAAATCAATATAACCTGTTTCATCGATCATCTGACGGACAATAGGAACTGGGTCAGGATGTTGGTCTAACTCACGTGTATAGTGCTCGATAAAGTCACCGAACTCTTTTATTGTGCCATAAGCCTTCGATGGCAAGACATGAGACAGACCTGCATGGGTACAGGAAGCCAGTAGCGATATGCTGTGCTCCTGTGCAAACAAGCCAAGCTTTTCGAGCGTCGCCGGTCCCATACCACGCTTAGGTGTATTAATAATCCGCAAAAAAGCACTATCGTCTTCAGGGTTCAAAATCAAGCGTAGATAGCCCATGATATCTTTGATTTCACTACGTGCAAAGAAAGATTGGCCACCAGATAACTTATAAGGCACTTGTAACTGTCGCAGCTGTGCTTCTAGCATCCGCGCTTGAAAATTACTACGGTACAGAACGGCATATTGCTCCCACTCATTACCGAAACGCAGCTTATGCGTGACGATCTCTTTTGCCACACGCTCGGATTCGTCATCATCATTACGGCAATTAATAATCCGAATTTTTTCGCCTTGACCTTTATCCGACCATAGTTTCTTTTCAAATAAATGCTCATTGTTGGTAATGACGGCGTTGGCTGAAGTTAAAATACGCGTGGTTGAGCGATAGTTTTGCTCAAGCATGACGATTTTTAGTTTTGGAAAGTCTTCTTTTAGCAATCCCATGTTTTCAGGCTTCGCACCGCGCCATGCATAAATAGATTGGTCATCGTCACCCACCACGGTAAAACGACCTTGTGGACCAACTAGATGTTTGATCATCTCATACTGAGCGGTATTGGTATCTTGATACTCATCGACTAAAAGGTAGCGAATACGGTTTTGCCACTTATCACGTAGCTCTCTGTTCTCACGCAGTATCTTAGTTGGCAAGACAATTAAGTCATCAAAATCGACCGCATTATAAGCCCGTAAATTACGCTCATATAGTGCATATAAGGTAGCAAAGATCATCTCTTCTGGATCGTCTAAGGTTTCCATCGCCTTGTCGGGCTCTATCAGATCATTTTTCCAATCAGAAATCATTTTTATTGCTTTGCCAACCAGTTCGCGACTTTCTGCGCCGCTTAGATTGTCACGCATCATTAGCTCCATCAGTAGACGCTTACTATCGTCACTGTCCATGATGGAAAAATTGCCTTTTAGAGGGGTGTGAATCAGCTCATAGCGCAAAAACTGCAGCCCAAATTGGTGAAAGGTCGACACAGTTAGACCACGCGTTTTTTCGCTGGGTAGCAATTTGCTTACCCGCGCTTTCATCTCACGAGCAGCTTTATTGGTAAAAGTCACTGCTGTGATGCGCTCAGCAGGCATGTCGCACTCTTGGATCAGATAAGCAATCTTACGAGTAATGACCGATGTCTTACCAGAGCCGGCACCAGCCAATACCAGTAATGGACCGGAGACGTAGAGCATGGCCTCGGATTGTTTGGGATTAAGTTGACTCATAACGTGACCTGTAAGACAAAAGCAAAAAAGAAGGTAGTGCTGATAGCGGTATTAAGATGTACGCGAGGCGTATCACTAAAATGGCTGCCCTAATGATGTTTTAATTAAAAATTATTTAATAAAATCAAGTGGGCTATTATAAAGCAAAAGTCAGTGCTTTGGGTGAGGAGTTGAGTGTCGAAAATGGGGTTTAGATGCATCAAATCTTTGCTTTATAAGGCGTCATTACTACTCATGATTGAAAACATGGATTTGTACTCAATATAAGGTAACCTATATATCATAACTGTTGTTGCAAAAAACATATTTTTTTTGCATATAAAATGACCGTTCAATACAGTTAAAAACTAGCTTTTAGACGCTGAAATGCGTATAGTACGTAAATAATTTATGCCAGTTGTCTTGTCATTGTTGACTACGTGTAATGAGCTATTAAATCAATTAAGTAAATAGTCGAATATGATATTGATTTAATAAGTTGATCTTACGTTGTTAAAAGATGCGTTAGGCGACCAGCCTTTTTGTCCGTGCGATATCGGAATCCCTTTATTGGTCTCGTCTGACATCGTCGTCAATAAGCTTGATAATTGGTTGTTACCAGCACAGTACTTAAAATAGTTGCTTACATACAGCGACTCAATGACAGTTACTTGTGTTTTCGTCTGGGTTACGCCTGTCGCTAGATGACCTTGAGAGGTCATTACTTGCGCTGCGCTTAACACTCGATTGGGTGAGGAGCACGTATTATCATGTCTGCTTTTAATTGGTCAGCAATAGCTTTTATCTTAGCCGCCATTGGGCTAGTTGTCTTTATGCTAGTCGTACCACGTTTGCTTGGTGGTCGCTCTCAAGGCTCACAAAAAGAAGAAATATTTGAAGCGGGTGTTGTCGGAGCTGGCAACGCCCGTATTCGTTTGTCTGCCAAATTTTATTTGGTGGCTATCTTCTTTGTTATCTTTGATCTAGAAGCGCTCTATTTGTATGCCTACGCCGTGTCAGTACGTGAGGCGGGGTGGCTTGGTTTTGCTGCTGCTGCCATCTTTATTACTATTCTCATCATCGGTTTAATATACGAGCTAAGTTTGGGTGCGATGAGTTGGGCACCTGCTGATAAGCTGCGCAAAAAAGTACGTTTATACGCAGCACCTGCTGGTTTTAATCTAGCAGACATCACCAAGTTTGACGGTGCTCATGAGTTAATGGTTGATCCCACGGGTAAAGTGCCAGCACAGTCTTCAGGCCAGATTAACGTATCAAACAATATTGAAATCAATCGTCATCATCTAGAAAACATCGATCACATTAATACCACAGGTAATGTTACGTCTGTGGATTTTGCGGCGTCTGCTCAAAAAGACAACGTGAAACGTTAGATATTAAGTTTGTCTTAGTTGGCAACAGCTTATCAAGCGCTAATAGTAGAAGTGTGAAGACGTGTTTGTATTGATGATTGCTTATTAATAATAGAAGTTAAGGCGATAGCGAGGACAAGATGATTGTCACACTACGTCTAATATAAAGGTTGTATGTTATGAAATACACATTAACAAAAGCCAACCCTGATGCAGAGAAGTATCCTGCACAGACCACTCAAACGGTCAATGACCCTATCGAAGATGAAGTCAATAAAAACGTCTTTATGGGTCGTCTCGAAGACCTTGTTCATTCAACAGCAAACTGGGGGCGCAAGCACTCACTCTGGCCATTTAACTTTGGTACTTCTTGCTGTTATGTCGAATATGCCACTACCTTAACCGCTGTTCATGACTTATCACGCTTTGGCGCGGAAGTTATTCGTGCGTCGCCTCGTCAGGCAGATGTGATGATCGTTGCTGGTACGTGCTTTGTCAAAATGGCGCCGGTTATTCAGCGCCTTTATGAGCAAATGCTTGAGCCTAAATGGGTTATCTCAATGGGTGCCTGTGCCAACTCTGGCGGCATGTATGATATCTACTCAGTCGTACAAGGCGTGGATAAAATTATTCCAGTCGATGTCTATGTGCCAGGCTGCCCGCCGCGTCCAGAAGCGCTAATCCAAGGTTTGATGTTGTTACAAGAGTCCATTACTAAAGAGCGTCGTCCGTTAGGTGCTTATGTCAACGAAAAAGGCGTCTATCAGCCACAGATGACACCTGAGCGCGATCGTAAGCAAGCAGATCGTATCGCTGTTAAAAACTTACGTAGCCCAGACAGTATTTAGGCTCGTGCGTTTAGATTGATAGTAATAACCATAGCAACAACGTCAACGTTTTATACGCTCATCACAGTGTAGTTATGATGAATCAGTTATGATTAATGAAGGAATACATCATTCATGGTCACGGTAGTCGAAAACACAGATCCTAAGATCAAACCTGTTCCAGCAGTTATCAAAGAGCTAGAGCATAAGTATGCCGGTAAATTTGTCGTGCAGCACACTGTTGATGAGATTCCAACAGTGTGGGTTGCACGTGCTGACTTACTCGATATTCTCTTATTCTTGCGCAAGCTGCCAAAACCCTATGTCATGTTATTTGACCTATCAGCCATAGATGAGCGTCTGCGTCAGCATCGCGCGGGGTTACCTGATAGTGACTTTACAGTGTTTTACCACTTGATGTCACTTGAGCGTAATAGTGATGTGCGTGTCAAGGTTGCATTGAGCGAAGACGATGTCAATGTGCCTAGCGCCACCCAGATTTGGCCAAATGCCAACTGGTATGAGCGTGAAGTGTGGGACATGTTTGGTATTGTTTTTACAGGCCATCCGCATCTAACGCGTATCTTATTACCAAAATACTGGGAAGGTCATCCACTGCGTAAAGAGTATCATGCGCGTGCGACTGAATTTACCCCGTATTTCTTGAATACTGCTAAGCAACAATACGAGCAAGAGAACTTGCGTTTTGTCCCAGAAGAGTGGGGTATGAAACGTTCAGGTCGTGATGAAGATTTTATGTTCTTGAACATTGGTCCTAACCACCCCTCAGCTCATGGTGCATTCCGTTTGGTACTACAGCTCGACGGCGAAGAAGTCGTCGATTGTATCCCTGATATTGGCTATCACCATCGCGGTGCAGAAAAAATGGCCGAGCGTCAAACTTGGCACTCATTTATTCCGTATACCGACCGTATTGACTACCTCGGCGGCGTGATGAACGAGCTTCCGTATATCATGTCAGTTGAGAAGCTTGCAGGGATTAAGATTCCACCGCGCGCTGAAACCATCCGTGTGATGATGAGTGAGTTTTTCCGTATTACCAATAACTTGTTGTTTGTCGGTACCTTCATTCAGGATGCAGGTGGTATGACCCCTGTGTTCTATATGTTTACCGATCGCCAAAAAGCCTATGATGTCATCGAAGCGGTGACAGGCTATCGGATGCATCCCGCTTGGTTCCGAATCGGCGGTACCGCTGCCGATTTGCCACGTGGCTGGCAGCGTCTGGTTCGAGAGTTCTTAGATTGGATGCCAAAACGCTTGGACGAGTATGTCAAAGCCGCATTGCAAAACAGTGTGCTCAAAGGCCGTACTCAAGGGGTTGCTCAGTATAATGCTAAGCAAGCGCTTGCTTGGGGTGTGACTGGTGCAGGTCTACGTGCGACAGGCGTCGATTTTGATCTACGTAAAGCACGTCCATACATGGGCTATGAGAATTATGATTTTGAAGTGCCAGTTGGTTACAACGGTGATGCTTATGATCGTTGTATGGTAAAAGTCGAAGAGATGCGTCAGTCGTTACGTATTATTCGCCAGTGTATGGATAATATGCCACAAGGCCCTTATAAAGCGGATCATCCACTAGCTGTACCGCCGCCGAAAGACCGTACCTTAAACGATATTGAAACTCTTATTAATCACTTTATCTCAGTATCTTGGGGTCCTGTGATGCCAGCGGGCGAGTGTACGACGATTGTCGAGGCGACTAAAGGTCTAAATAGTTATTACATCACCTCAGATAAGGCGACGATGAGCTATCGTACCCGTATCCGTACGCCGACATTTGCACATTTACAGCAGATGCCGTCAGTGATTAATGGTTCGCTCGTCTCTGATGCCATCATGTATTTGGCATCAATTGATATTGTGATGGCAGATTGTGATCGCTAACGCTTTGATTTAAGCCTAGTGCTTTGAGTGAAAAATTATAGTTATTAAAAAGACACATATTATCAATATATCATTGCCGAATGGCACACCAAAATGCTGATATGTTGCGGTATAGCGATATTCATAAGTCTGTTAAGGCTATTGCTATTCGGTGATGAAGTGTGATGAGTGAGGACAGATAGAAAACTATGAAAATTGTTTCCGATAAAATGCCAAAAGTAGATGTGGAAAGCATTCTCACTAGCGAGGAAATTGCGTCTATCCATGAGTTTATGCACCATTATCCACAAGCCCGTGCCGCCTCACTAGATGCACTAAAAATCGTGCAGAAGCGTAACGGTTGGGTAGATGATGCGCAGGTGAACGCCATTGCTAATATTTTAAATATTCCAATGTCAGATATGGATGGGGTCGCTACTTTCTTTAACCGTATTTATCGTCAGCCTGTTGGTCGCCACGTTATCCTTATTTGTGATTCAGTGGCTTGTTTTTTGACAGGCTATGAGGCGTTATCGGCTGAAATTAGATCGCAGCTGGGTATTGAATATGGTCAAACAACGGCAGATGGGCGCTTTACATTATTGCCAATTTGCTGCTTAGGTAACTGTGATAAAGGGCCTGCTGTGTTGATTGATGAAGACACGTATGGTCCTGTCCAACCCTCCGAGGTCGCGCAATTATTGGAGCTATACGCATGAGATTAACGCTTTCAGAGCAGATTGCTCAACGTAGCCAAGGCAAGGCACCAAGCCAGCTTAATGAGCAGCGCATTCCAATTTATGGTGATAAAGCCACAGCCACTAGCGAAACCAAACCGTTAACGTGGCGTCTAGCACATCATGATGCGGTGCTAGATCTGGCCACTTACGAATCTCTAAAAGGTTTTGATGGCTTAAAGCAGGCCTTAAGTCAATCGCCTAAAGCCGTCGGCGATATGATTAAAGCTGCTAACGTCAGAGGTCGCGGTGGTGCAGGCTTTAATGCTGGTTTGAAATGGACGTTTATGTCACCGCCAGATGGTTTACCTCGCTATCTTATCTGTAATGCCGATGAGATGGAGCCGGGTACCTTTAAAGACCGTCTATTAATGGAGCGTCTACCGCTTCAGTTGATTGAAGGTATGCTTATTACCGCGCATGCCATTGGTGCAACCGATGGTTATATCTTTATTCGTGGTGAGTACATTTTGGCCGCTGAGCGTTTGGTTGCTGCCATTGATGAGTGCTTGGCTAACAACCTCATGGGCGATAATATTTTAGGCTCAGATTTTAGTTTTAACCTGCATGTGCATACGGGTGCTGGACGCTATATTTGCGGTGAAGAAACGGCACTTATTAACTGTCTAGAAGGCCGACGTGCTAATCCACGTACTAAACCGCCTTTCCCGCAAATTTCTGGTGCGTGGGGCCGCCCAACCGTTGTCAATAACGTTGAGACCTTGAGCAATATGCCCGCCATCTTAAACCATGGCGTAGAGTGGTACCAGTCGCTATCGGATATCAAAGGTACTAGCAAAACACCAGGTACTAAGCTATTTGGCTGTTCAGGATTGGTCAATGATCCTGGTCTGTGGGAATTGCCCTTTGGTTATACCGCACGCGAAATCATTGAAGGTTTGGCGGGCGGTATGATTGATGGTAAAACGCTTAAAGCATGGCTACCAGGTGGCGCATCGACTGACTTTTTAACAGCCGAACATTTAGATGTCATAGTAGATTTTGACACTATTCAAAAAGCTGGTAGTCGTATGGGTACAGGACTGATTATGGTGGTGGATGAAGCACAAGATATGGTGCCACTGGTTCGTAATCTTGAGATTTTCTTTCAGCGTGAATCTTGCGGTTGGTGTACACCATGCCGTGATGGTCTGCCGTGGGGTGTCAAACTGCTTACTGCCATCAATGATGGTGAGGGGCAGACAGGTGATTTGGAAAAATTAGAGGGCCTTACACGTGACTTATGGATTGGTAAAACTTTCTGTGCGCATGCGCCAGGTGCGATGGAGCCACTAATGAGTGCGATTAAATATTTCCGTCCTGAATTTGATCAAAAAATCGCGCAGGCGGTTGGTGTCGATATTATTGATGCTGCAGCCAACCAACAGCCAGTAGTGAAATAAGGAGAGCGGCATGGCAGTCATACATATTGATGGAACCACTGTCGAAGTAGATAGCGCAGATAACTTGTTACAAGCTTGTTTATCGCTCGGCATTGATGTGCCTTATTTTTGTTATCATCCAGCTCTTGGTTCAGTAGGATCGTGCCGTCAGTGTGCGGTCAAGCAGTTTCAAAACAAAGAAGATATGGAAGCGGGTCGCGGTCGTCTCGTGATGTCATGTATGGTCGCCCCTGGCGATGACATGTACATCTCGGTCACTGATGATGAAGCCAAAGCATTCCGTAAATCAATGGTTGAGCTACTCATGACCAACCATCCACATGACTGTCCAACTTGTGAAGAGGGTGGACATTGTCATCTGCAGGATATGACCTATATGTCTGGTCATAATCGTCGTCGCTATCGATTTACCAAACGCACGCATCACAACCAAGAGCTTGGTCCGTTCATCGCACATGAGATGAACCGTTGTATCGCTTGCTATCGCTGTGTACGTTTTTACAAAGACTATGCGGGCGGCGAAGATTTAGGCGTCTATGGCTCAAACAACCGCGTCTATTTTGGTCGCGACCAAGATGGTCAGTTTGAGAGCGAGTTCTCAGGCAACTTAACCGAAGTGTGTCCAACAGGTGTTTTTACTGATAAAACGCATTCTGAGCGTTACAACCGTAAATGGGATATGCAGTATGCACCAAGCGTTTGTCATGGTTGTTCGGCTGGTTGTAACATCTCACCAGGTGAGCGTTATGGTGAATTGCGCCGTATCGAAAACCGCTATAACGGTGAAGTAAACCGCTATTTCTTATGTGACCGTGGTCGCTTTGGCTATGGCTATGTCAACCGTGACGATCGTCCTATCCAAGCGCTTGAACGTATCAATGATAAGCATGTCAAAATAAATATCGATTATGCACTTGATGAAACCATCAAACGTATCAAAGATAAAAAAGTCATTGGTATTGGCTCACCTCGTGCCAGTCTAGAGACCAACTTTGCGCTAAAAAACTTGGTGGGCTTTGATAAGTTTTCAACTGGTTTGAACCATCAGCAGCAAGCACTGGTCAATAAATGCATCGAAGTATTGAGTACGGAAGGCATTTATAATCCTAGCATGACAGATATCGAAAGTTATGATGCGGTATTGGTATTGGGTGAAGATATCACTCAAACCTCATCACGTGTTGCATTGTCAGTACGCCAAGCCGCAAAAAACGAAGGCCTAAAAATGGCGGCAGCATTAAAAACGCAGCCGTGGCTTGCAGAGCCTGTTAAACGTATTGCTCAAGATGCCTTAAGTCCTGTCTATGTCATCGATGTGACTCAGACTAAGCTCGAAGACATCAGTAAAGTCAGCGTAGTCGCAACGCCTGAAGATATCACTAAGCTTGGCTTTAAGGTTGCTGCTGAGATTGCTAGTTTCGCTGATGATTTATTAGAAATAGTAGATCCACAAGCGGCTGAGCAAGATGCTAATATTGATACTAGTACTGATGCCAGTAATGAGACTGATGGGATGCAAGCGTTGGCGCAGCAAATCGCTTATGACTTGATTCAAGCGGACAAGCCGTTGGTCATTTCAGGTAGTAGCTTATCGTCTACCGCATTGATAGAAGCAGCGGCGCAGATTACTCAAGCATTGACGCAAAAACGTTCAGCAATTAAAGCGACTGAACAGCATCAAGTTGAGGCTCATAATGCCAAAGTCCATGCGGCTCAAGCAAAAGCTGCTGACGACCAACCTGAAGAAGACAAAGATTTATCTGCGAAACCGAACAAACCTAAAACGGGCGTGAATACAGAAGCGCAAGATGATGTAGAACGCGCACCTGCCGAACCGCTCGAATTAAAAGAAGTAAACAATAAGTATCATGCACAAGCAGGTATCTATTTAACGGTTACCGATGCTAATAGTATGGGTGTTTGTATGCTTGGCGGGCAATCAGTTGAAGAATTGTTAGCGACTGATTTCGATGTGGTGATAGTCGCTGAAAATCAGCTGACTGATGCCATCGATGCCAATAAATTGACGCAGCTATTATCTGATAAAACTGTCATTGCACTGGATCATCAGCTACTTGATTGGCACAAAGATGTTGATATTGTATTACCTGCGGCAAGCTTTGCTGAAGCAGATGGTACGCTAATCTCTGCTGAAGGCCGTGCGCAGCGTTTCTTCCAAGTTTATGACAATGAATATTATCATCCGATGAGTAGCATCAAAGAAGGCTGGCGCTGGTTACATGCAGTGCATAGTAGCATTGAAGGTCGTGATGTTGATTGGACACAGCTAGATGATGTCATCAAGGCATTAATCGCTACGCATCCTAAGCTTGCTGGTATTAAAGGTGCTGCTCCTGATGCTGATTACCGTATGACTGGTCTTAAAATTGCTCGTCAGCCACGCCGCTATTCAGGTCGTACCGCTATGCGTGCGCCGATATCCGTGCATGAGCCGATGCAGCCAAAAGATTTAGACACCGGTTTGACCTTCTCAATGGAAGGTTATAGCGGTAAGCAAACGCCAAGCTCGATGATTCCTTTTGCCAGTGCGGCAGGTTGGAACTCACCACAAGCATGGAACAAGTACCAAGACAAAGTTGGCGGCCATCTGAAAAATGGTGATCCAGGCGTACGCTTATTTGATCAGCTAGCACGTCTAGAAACACGTCAATATATTGCGCCAGAAGCAATGTCTGTGACGACAACTGATATGCAACAAGGACAAGCCAAGTTGGTGCCTATCCATAATATTTATGCTAGCTCGATGATGGCCTCACGCAGTCCAATCGTCGCAGAGCAACTACCTGTGGCTACATGGCGTATCGGTATGGATGACGCTAAGGACTGGAATATTGCTAATGGCGATTATTTGGCAATTGAGATTGATAAGCAACAAATCACCTTGCCTGTACAGATTGTTGGTTATTTAGCAGAAGGTTGTATCGGTTATCCAGTCGGGCAGGTGAGTATCATTCACCCATCGATGCCAGCGTCTGTACGTAAAGTTGATGCACCAATCACTATGATGGGCAGCATGGCTAATGACAGCACTTTGATAAATAATGGTGCTGGCAATGGCACTAACAATAACGATGCAGCGCAGATAAACGCAGCGCCTACCACCACACAGGAGGTGTAATATGCAAGTTACCCGTATTATCCCTGATGTGCCAAGCTTTTTGGCAGGAAGTCTGAGCTTTGATGCCTGGTCCATCTTATTTCTGGTTGGTCAGTCACTGGTTATCTTCTTAGTCGTGGTATTGGTTGCGGCGATGATGATTATCTATGAGCGCCGTATGTTGGCCTTATGGCAAGATCGTTATGGTCCAAACCGTGTGGGCCCATTTGGTTCACTACAGCTGGTTGCTGATATGCTCAAAATCTTCTTTAAAGAAGATTGGACGCCGAACTTTACCGATAAGTTTATGTTTACGTTGGCACCTGCGGTCGCGATGTTTACTGCATTGGCCTCATTTGCCATCATTCCTATCTCGCCAACGCTTGGCGTGGTTGATTGGGATATTGGTATTCTATTTTTCTTTGCTATGGCTGGTATTGCTGTCTATGCCGTGATGTTCGGTGGTTGGGCATCTGCCAACAAGTTCTCGTTATTGGGTGGTCTGCGTTCAGCGGCACAAACCATCAGTTATGAAGTTTTCTTAGGTTTGTCGTTGATGGGTGTGGTTGCATTGACTGGCTCGTTTAATTTGCGTGCTATTGTCGAAGCGCAAGTGGATGGCTGGTATATCATTCCACAGTTTTTTGGGTTTTTGACCTTTGTAGTAGCTGGTGTGGCCGTTACGCATAGGCATCCATTTGATCAGCCAGAAGCAGAGCAAGAGCTGGCCGAAGGGTATCATGTTGAATATTCTGGTATGAAATTCGGTATGTTCTTTATCGGTGAGTATGTCAATGTCGTGTTGATTTCTGCATTGATGACCTGCTTATTTTTTGGCGGTTGGCTTGCGCCGTTTAATTTAGATATTCCATTTATTCCACCAGCTTTTTGGTTCATGATTAAAACGCTGTTCTTTATGACGCTGTTTGTTTTGGCTCGAGGCTCACTCATGCGTCCGCGCTATGATCAAGTGATGAATTTTGGCTGGAAAGTTTGTCTGCCAGTAACGTTGATTAATCTGTTGATTACTGCTGCAGTCATTTTGATCTTTTCCCCAACGTTGTAGTCATCACTAGCCATCATTGATGAACTAGGGTAAAGCTGATAAGGATAATAATCCCATGTTTACTACCATAAAAAAGACCGTCATTGGTATATTTACCATTGTTCGCAGTATGTGGATGGTCAATAGTCATGCGCTTAGACCACGCGATACCATCCTTTATCCAGAAGAGCCTGTACCAGTCCCGCCACGTTTTCGTGGGCGTATTGTGCTGACGCGTGACCCGGATGGTGATGAGCGTTGCGTTGCTTGCAATTTGTGTGCTGTAGCGTGTCCTGTGGGCTGTATTTCACTACAGAAAGCAGAGCGTGATGACGGCCGCTGGTATCCAGAGTTTTTTCGAATTAACTTTTCACGTTGTATTTTTTGTGGATTGTGTGAGGAGGCTTGTCCAACGACAGCCATTCAATTGACGCCTGACTTTGAGTTAGGCGAATATAAGCGCCAAGATTTGGTTTATGAAAAAGAGCACTTGCTCATTTCAGGATCAGGTAAATATCCGGATTATAACTATTATCGTGTGACGGGTATGGCGGTAGCGGACAAACCAAAAGGCGCAGCACAAAATGAAGCTGCACCGATTGATCTAAGGAGCTTGCTGCCATGATGAATATCTTGAACCATCCTGAACTGGCAGGATTTTATTCGCTCGCTGCAGTGGCTATATTTGCCAGCCTACGCGTGGTAACCCAAGCCAATCCAGTGCATGCTATTTTATCGATGATTGTGTCATTACTGGCGATTGCTGGTATCTTTTTTGTGCTAGGAGCCCCATTTGCAGGAGCCCTAGAGATCGTTGTTTATGCCGGTGCCATTATGGTGCTATTCGTCTTTGTTATCATGATGCTCAATTTAGGTATGAGTAATGATGAGCGTGAAGAACGTTGGCTAGATGCGGGCACTTGGGCGATACCGACAGGACTGACGCTCATTATTGCGGTTGTGCTTTATGCGATGATTGGTCTCAATCATGATGAAACAGCGATGATTGGCGTGACATCTATTTCGGCCAAAGAAGTGGGCACTGTGTTATTTACTAAATACGTGATGCTGATAGAAGTGGCAGCATTACTATTGTTAGCGGCGTTAGTTGCTGCTTATCATTTAGGCAAAGAGTCTATAGATGATGAAGTTGAAAGCAACGCTAGTCAGGCATTCAGACCTAGTGTCGGTAGTATTAAGCAATACGAACATACGACACAAACCGATAATGATACGGTAAAAATGGCCGAACCATACGAATATAAAGAAGTAGACCCGCATGACTATGTCAGTATGAATGTGGGCACGCAGGTAGGTGTGAAGAAAGTTGCACGCAAGGAGTCAGACTAATGGTACTAGCAGCGAGCGTGGCACAAGATGTTGCGAATGTGCCGTTTGCCCATGAGGTGGCAGGCTTAGTACAGCCTGTGGCTGAGGCACAAAGTGTACTGGGTATGATACCTATGAGCCACGGATTGATTCTGGCAGGTATCTTATTTGCTATTGGTCTGTGCGGGGTCATGGTACGGCGTAATTTTTTATTTATGCTAATGAGTCTTGAGATCATGATGAATGCGGCAGCTCTAGCATTTGTAGTGGCAGGTAGTCGTTGGGTCGATCCGGATGGACAGATTATGTTTATCTTTATTTTGACATTAGCAGCAGCAGAGGCTGCCATTGGTTTGGCAATATTATTGCGGTTTTATCATCAGCGTGGGCATCTTGATGTCGATAGCGCCAATGAGATGAAAGGATGATGTCATGAGTTTATTACCATTAACCTTTATATTCCCGCTCGTTGGCTTTTTGATCTTAGCCTTTATGCGCGATAAGTTAACGGAGCAGGTGGCAGCGATTGTCGGTGTGGGTAGTATGCTGTTATCAGCACTATGCACACTAGTCGTTAGTTATACTTTTTTGACCACCAATCCAGCAGGAACGGTCGTAGAGATACCGCTTTGGACGTGGTTCCAAGTCGGTGATTTTGCGCCAAGTTTTGGCTTGAGCTTTGATGGCTTAACTCTGACGATGACGGGTGTTATCACTGGCATTGGTTTCCTGATTCACCTGTTTGCCGCTTGGTATATGAAGGGTGAAACTGGATTTGGACGTTTTTTTAGCTATATGAACTTATTCGTTGCCAGTATGTTGTTACTGGTACTAGCCGATAATTTGTTTTTGCTTTATCTCGGTTGGGAAGGCGTGGGTCTTTGTTCATACTTGCTAATTGGTTTTTATTACCAAGATAGGGCCAATGGTCTTGCGGCAATGAAAGCCTTTACGGTTACACGTGTCGGCGATGTATTCTTAGCCTTTGGTCTGTTTTTATTGTTCCGTGAATTTGGCACACTTAATATTCAAGAGATTATTACTCGTGCGCCAGAAGTGTTCGATATCAATAACCCAACGATGATGTTGACAACGATGATGTTGGTTGGCGGCGCGATGGGTAAATCAGCACAGCTACCATTACATACATGGCTTGCCGATGCGATGGCGGGTCCAACACCAGTATCAGCATTGATTCACGCAGCAACGATGGTCACGGCAGGGGTTTATTTAATTGCCCGTCTACATCCGTTGTTTGAGCTGACCCCTGGTCTTTTATTGTATTGGGTCGGCGGTGTAGGGGCCTTGACGTTGGTTGTTGCTGGATTTTGTGCGTTGGCACAGACTGATATCAAACGTATTCTTGCCTACTCAACGATGAGTCAAATTGGCTATATGTTCTTGGCATTGGGCGTTGGTGCATGGCAAGGGGCAATCTTCCATCTGATGACGCATGCTTTCTTTAAAGCCTTATTGTTCTTGTCATCAGGTGCGGTCATTCTTGCGGTACATCATGAACAAGATATTTTTAAGATGGGCGGCTTACGCAAAAAGATACCATTGGTATTTTGGTGCTATATAGTCGGTGGCGGCGCACTTGCAGCGATACCTTGGGTCACCGTTGGTTTTTATTCTAAAGAAGCGATTCTTTGGGAAACTTATGCCACAGGTCATCTCGTATTATTCTACATGGGTGTGTTTGGTGCCTTCTTAACTGCGATTTATACGTTCCGTATGATTTGGATTGTTTTCTTTGGTGAAGAGAAAACACCTGCGCATAAGCTGTCTGGTATGTCGTACTGGTTACCTCTTACAATATTATTGGTGCTATCTACTGCCATTGGTGCATGGATTACACCGCCATTGCAAGGAGTACTACCAGAGAGTGTTGGGCACTTATTAGAAGTTGCCGGTGAAGCACATGCTAAGCACACAGCAGAATATATCGCCATGGGTGCGATGGCTGCAGGTCTAATATTGGCGGCATTCCTATATGTCGCAGATAAAGGTCGAATGCTGACCAGCTTTAAGCGCTCACGTATTGGTGGTGCGTTATATCACTGGTGTTATCATGGCTTAGGTTTTGATGCGTTATACGACATAATTTTTGTAAAACCCTTTTTGTTCATCGGCCGCTTACTTAAAGCCGACCCTATTGATAAAACGTGGCTCATCCTACCTAAGCTGGCATCAGCGGGTAATAAGATGTTGTCTGCGACACAAACAGGGTCACTTCGAGGTTATGCTACAAGCTTTGGCTTGGGTATGGCTGTGCTGTTGGTGCTGGTAATGATGACGGTGGTATAAGATGATTGAGTTACAACAAACGTGGATGCTACCAGCATTAATTGCAATTCCTTTTATTGCAGGATTGCTATGTTGGTTGGTCGAGCGGTTTAATAAACGTCTACCGCGCTGGATTGCCTTGATTGGCATGATGCTGACTTTTGTACTGTCCCTAGTGCTATGGCATTACGGTGACTTTAGCGGGATGAGCAAGCAAGTGATTGGGCCAAGTGCCAATCTGCCGTGGGTCGCAGAATTTAGTGTGCCATGGATACCGAGTTTTGGTATCAGCTTTCATTTAGCATTAGATGGTATGTCTTTGCTGATGGTCGCTTTGACAGCATTTCTGGGTATTGCGGCAGTGGCGTGTTCGTGGAATGAAATTCAGCGTCGAGTTGGTTTTTTTCATCTGAACTTGCTATGGAGTTTGGGCGGTGTCATTGGTGTTTTCTTAGCTATTGATATGTTCTTATTCTTCTTCTTTTGGGAAATGATGCTGGTTCCTATCTACTTCTTGATCGCGATTTGGGGTCATGATGTCGTTGGTAAAACCAAAGAATATGCGGCTACCAAGTTCTTCATTTATACCCAAGCTTCTGGGCTTATCATGCTCATTGGTATTTTGATGTTAGTTATTATTAGTTACGCCCAAAGAGGTGTGGTGAGTTTTAACTATAATGACTTGCTTGGTACGTCACTTGGTGGTTGGGAATATCCAATCATGCTGTGTTTCTTTGTTGGTTTTGCGGTGAAGTTGCCTATTATACCTTTCCATGGCTGGTTGCCTGATGCGCATGCGCAGGCGCCGACAGCAGGTTCGGTAGATTTAGCAGGTATTTTGATTAAGACGGCAGCATATGGCTTGATTCGGTTTGTCTTGCCATTATTTCCAGCAGCATCACAAGAGTTTGCTCCCATCGCCATAACTTTAGGTACGATTGGTATCTTTTATGGTGCATGGCTGGCCTTTATGCAGACCGACATGAAACGTTTATTGGCTTATACCAGTATTTCGCACATGGGTTTTGTGGTCTTGGCTATCTATGCTGGTACCTTACTCAGCTTGCAAGGTTTGATGATTCAGATGCTTGCACATGGCCTGAGCTCAGCGGCGTTGTTCATTATGGCTGGCCAGTTGTATGAGCGCTTGCATACACGTGATTTGACCTTGATGGGTGGTATGTGGGGACAGTTCCGCTATTATGCACCGATATTGATGTTCTTCTGTGCTGCGTTGCTTGGTATCCCTGGTACTGGTAACTTTATTGGCGAATTTATGATTCTATTTGGCTCATTTGCACAATATCCGGTATTTGTGGTACTTGCCACATTCAGTTTGGTATTGGCAGGTTTGTATTCGCTTATTCTCATTCACCGCGCATTATTTGGTAAAAATAATATTGAAGCGGTTTCAATACAAGAAACCAAGTCACATGGTCTACCACCGCGTAAACTAAAAGATTTGGGCAAACGTGAATTGTCATTGTTACTCATATTGGCCGCTGGATTGGTTTGGCTCGGTCTGTACCCACAGCCGTTCCTTGATACGTCAAGTCATGCGATGCAGTGGATCAATAATGCGTATGTATATAGTCAAGTAACACAAGTAGATGCGGCGCACCTGCTTGATGCAATGGAGGCACGTTAAGTCATGAATGATATTACGATGAATGATTTGATGGGATTGTTGCCTTATGCACCAATCATTACCGTAGTGATTACAGTACTGGTGGTTATGATTGCCATCGCAATTAAACGCTCACATATGGTTACTGGCACAGTTACCGTCGTTGGTTTAAACATTGGTTTATTTACTTTGCTTGGTCAAATGACTGGTGTTATCAATAGCGGTACTCTGGCACCAAATGCTGAACAGCTATTTGTGATTGATAATTTTGCTCAGTTTAACATGGTGATCATTTTTATCTGTGCATTGGCTTGCTGTACGTTATCTTATGCATATTTGACCAATTTAAAAGATAATAAAGAAGAGCTTTATTTGCTCATGTTGTTATCGACGATTGGTGCTTTGCTGATGGTCAGTGCTCAGCATCTAGCGTCATTCTTTATGAGCTTAGAGATGCTATCTATACCACTGTACGGTATGCTGTCATATACCTATATGCGTAAAAACTCGCTAGAGTCTGGTCTAAAGTACCTAGTGCTATCTGCGACGGCGTCAGCCACTTTATTGATGGGTATGGCATTTATTTATGCAGAAGTAGGGTCGTTGGCCTTTAAGCCTATTAGCGTGGAATTGAGTAATATTTTTGAATCGCCACTGTTGATACTGGGCGCGGCGATGATGATGTTTGGTATTGCCTTTAAGCTATCCGCCGCACCTTTTCACATGTGGACACCTGATGTTTACGAAGGTGCACCAGCACCTATCGCTACGTTCTTAGCCTCAGTATCTAAAGTAGCTATGATGGCATTAGCGGTTCGATTCTTACTTGATACGGCGTTGCTGGCACTACCATCGGTACAGATGTTATTGATGGTAATTGCGACCTTATCTATCTTAGTGGGTAACTTACTGGCTGTACGTCAGACCAGTCTGAAACGTCTACTGGGTTATTCTTCTATTGCCCATATGGGTTACGTGCTTATCGTAATCGTGAGTATTGGTAGAGCAGCAGACAGCATCTCAAGTATGTATATGGTCGTTTATGCCTTGACTTCTATTGGTGCTTTTGGTGTAGTCACCTTGATGTCGAGCCCTTATCGTGCTACTGGAGAAGCGGATGAACTCACGCATTACCAAGGGCTGTTTTGGCGTCGTCCAATACTGACTGCAGTAATGACGATTATGATGTTGTCATTGGCTGGTATTCCATTGACAGCAGGCTTTATTACTAAGATGTTTGCGATATTGGCAGCAGTACAAGGTACCAACTGGTTCTTGGCGGCAATGATTATCTTAGGTAGTGCGATTGGCTTGTTCTATTACTTGCGCGTCATGCTCACACTCTTCAAACGTCCTAAGCAGTTTATTGAGTTTGATGTCTCTGGACAATGGGCGATGCGTACGGGTGGTATCATGATTATTGCGGTGACGGCAGTGATTATTCTCTTTGGTATCTTGCCAAGTAGTATGATTGAATGGGCAAGTTTGGCACATATTTGGTAGTGTCATTATTAGGGATATGAGATAAGTCAGCACTTGTTCCTTGTTTGCTGTTACGGTTGTGAAACCAAGATGCGCCAGCTTTATGATAAGCTTGGCGCATCTTTTTTTTGTTTGTGTCGTATAAGATTTTTAACAATCAGTTTTTTAAAATCAGAGCCACTACTCA
Source organism: Psychrobacter sp. AOP5-GZ1-6 (assembly GCF_052376345.1). NCBI lineage: Bacteria > Pseudomonadati > Pseudomonadota > Gammaproteobacteria > Moraxellales > Moraxellaceae > Psychrobacter > Psychrobacter sp. AOP5-GZ1-6. Next base: position 25,472 of record NZ_JBQSVP010000038.1, read on the forward strand.
AATTAAAGCGATGGCTCTCTAACCAAACTAAAAATAGCTAAGTTTTGCTAAACAGCGTCAAATAGCTGGTTAATATTTCGATATTATCTATACTGTTTTTCTTGTTTGACGGCAATTTATCTGATTTTTATCTCCGTTTTTGGAGTGAGGAAACACCTTAGACTTTAATAAAAATAAGTAATTAACTACCAACTATAAGTGATTAACTACCATGAGTGACAATATTCAAAAAGTAACCGTGCTCAGTAAAACCACATGGACACCCAATTTGTTTAGCTTTACGGTTAGCCGTCCTGACAGCTTTAAATTTACTGCAGGGCAGTTTGTGCGTTTGGGCGTCAATCCTAGTCATTTGAACTATTATAAGCAGCAAGGTAATTTAGGTGATGATATTGCCGATGAAGAGATTTTTCGTGCTTATTCTATTATTTCTTCACCCTTTGACGAGGTATTAGAGTTCTTCTCTATTGTTATCCCTGATGGTGCGTTTACCTCACAGCTGCAATATCTACAAGTGGGTGATGAGCTATTGCTAAATACCACACCGTTTGGCTTTTTGACGTTAGCACGTTATCAAAAACCACTGCCCAAAGATTTATGGCTACTGGCAACTGGTACAGGATTGGCACCATTTTTATCGATGCTACAAGACTTGAAAACGTGGGAAGATTACGAACATATTGTACTCGCCTATAGCGCTCGCTCGCTAGAAGAGCTTGCTTATATTGAGAAGATTGAAAGCTTGCAACAAGAGTTTGGCTCATTGGTGGAGAATCCTGCTAAATTAACCTTTATTCCTATTGTTACCCGTGAGCCGGTCGAGGGTGCGTTAGCAGAACGTCTGCCAAAGCTATTATTAGAGGGCACACTACAGCAGTGGGCAGGTATTGCACTAGACATCGATAGTACGCATGTCATGCTATGTGGTAATCCTGACATGGTAGAAGATACTAAAGAAGCACTGAAGGCGTTAGGGTTGGTTATGAATCGCCGCGGTGAGGGTAATATTGCGGTAGAGAATTACTGGTAAAGATGTGGCTAGTTTGATTATCTTATAAGCTTGATGCTGTAAAAACGTTGATTCTTAAGAGTAGTCGCATTTAAATAAGCAACTTATAGGATCAACGTTTCTATATA
>NZ_JBQSVP010000039.1:0-26079 GCF_052376345.1 Psychrobacter sp. AOP5-GZ1-6
CTGTTTATACAGATACCCTTTTTTATTTATGTACGACAACAATCATAAGCTATGGTAACGCCCTCACAAAGAAAAGCCCCGAACCTAGGGCGATTGGTTCGAGGCTCTAACGCTTCATGTTGTTGTTATTATCTCTTCCATGTTGACTCATCCTAAGTCATAAAAAGCATCTTGCAAAATAACAGGTAACCTGCTCTTTTTATTGATACTTTCTCAACACTGTATCCTTACATATCCTTGTGTTGATGGCTGTATTGTAAGACAGTTGACTTGTTACGGCTAGAGGTTAAAGACCTTAATTAACGTAAGCATATGCTTACGTTTTTAAAGAAGCTCTTAAAACATTATGACTCAAAATTCTGACAGCCTATTAGCCTAAATTTGGCTGCTTTTCTGCATGCTCCTTTGAAACTTTTTCTCCTTCTTTTTTCCCTTCTTCTATTTTACTTTCTGTTTCTTTAATATCTTCTGCTTCGGCAGTCGGTGTATTTTGCGCTTGTTGACTGGTTTTTTCTGGTTCGTACTGTAGTGTTGTCATCACAGGAAAATGATCTGAGCCAATAGAAGGTAGTCGCTGAATATCTACGACGGTAAAGCAAGCACTATGAAAAATGTGATCTAATGCCCAACGTAAAAAGGGATAGTCAGCATGGAAGGTGTTGATAAAATGTCGACCAATACGTGGGTCAAGTAGCCCCGAGATACGTTGAAAACGACGCGTCGTCTTTGACCATGCTACATCATTGAGATCCCCTGCCAATATCGCCGTTTGATTATTTTCTTTGATGTGCTTGCCAACCATTAAGAGCTCTGCATCACGAGTGGTTGATTTGTCCGCTTCAGTCGGGCTTGGCGGCATAGGATGCAAGCAATACAACCAAATCACGCGACCATTTTGCAGGCGCAGCTGTGAGTGAATAGAAGGTATGTCATCAATCATCAGATATTTGACAACAGGATCAATCAGTTCGAGCTTAGAATATAGATGCATACCATACAAATTATCCAATGGAACTTTTACCGTATAAGGGTAATCAGGCTCTATTTGATGTAAGGCTGTTTCCCACTTTTCATCACTTTCTAGTATGACCAAAACATCTGGTTCTTTTCGCTGTACCAAATTAACCAGTTTTTGTGTTTGATCGTTAGGTGTCAAAACATTTGAAATCATGATTTTTAACTGATGCGCCTCTCCTACTGGCGTCTCTTTTGCTTGTTGGACTTCCTTTTTCCATAATCTGGTATAGGGTAATATCATTCGCAGCTGAAATGCTAAGGCCATACTTAATACCATAAATAATAGCCACTGACCTAGCTGCCACTCGGACCAAAAGACCAACATACCCATCCAAGCAATGACACCAAGCACCATTATCTGAATGCGTGGAAACTCAACACAGCGCACCCACCAATTATCAAGGGGAATCCAGCCCCATATCGTCACCAAGGCGATAAACCCAGCTAGCCACTGTACGCTGTAATATAATAGTGAGAGTTCCATAATATGTATTAACCGTCTAGTGAAATGGGGACTAAAGATAGCTACGTTTAAATTTTCATTAGATTATAGCTTAATACAGCAACTTAGCAACGCACTATGTTATACAGCCCTTTGATGCCATCTGTTATACCTAATTTGGACTATCTCATTAACAAATATATTAAATCATTTATGACTGTTAAATATACCCTAATAACTTAAAGTTATAATATGTATAGTGAATTGTGTATAAAAAATGGCTAAAAGTCGCTAAAACGCCTTGCTTTTTATGGCTATTCACGGCATTGTTACTGGTTAGCTATGCAACAAATAATTGTCAATAGGATTGGACTTCATGAGTGATTTAACAGTAGGTTTGGTAGGCTGGCGTGGTATGGTTGGGTCAGTATTGATACAACGTATGCAACAAGAAAATGACTTTAACGGTATTACGCCCGTATTTTTTTCAACTAGCAATGCAGGCGGTGATGCGCCAAGTTTTGATGGTATTGAAACCAGCCAATTAAAAGATGCTCATGATATTACTGCCTTAGCAGCTTGTGATGTGGTGATTACCTGCCAAGGTGGTGACTATACATCAAAGGTACATCAACCATTACGTGATAGCGGTTGGAATGGCTACTGGATTGACGCAGCCAGTACGTTGCGAATGAAAGACGACAGTATTATCATCCTTGATCCCGTCAATCGCAGCGTGATTGATAGTGCTTTAGCCAGTGGTAAAAAAGACTTTATCGGTGGTAACTGTACCGTATCATTGATGCTGATGGCTATCGGTGAATTGTTTAACAAAGGTTGGGTCGAATGGGTCAGCGCCATGACGTATCAAGCAGCTAGTGGCTCAGGTGCAAACAATATGCGCGAGCTAATTAGCGGTATGGGCATACTACATGAAGCGGTCAAAGACGAGCTGGCTGATCCTGCTAGTGCCATCCTTGAAATCGATAAAAAAATCGCCCAAACACAGCGCTCAGAGGACTTCCCTACTCAGTATTTTGGTGTACCATTGGCTGGTAGCTTAATCCCCTATATTGATGTTCAACTAGAGAACAAACAGTCAAAAGAAGAATGGAAAGGTGGTGTTGAAACCAATAAAATTCTTGGTAATTCTGAAGCCGATAAGATTGCTATCGACGGTATGTGTGTCCGCGTTGGTGCGATGCGCTGTCATGCACAAGGGCTAACAATCAAACTCAAAAAAGACATTCCATTAGAAGAAATCGAAGCGGCGCTTAAGAACAGCGGCAACGAATGGTTAGATTTAGTCGAAGATGACAAAGAAGCCACCATGGATCGTTTAACGCCAGTCGCCGTCACTGGCACGTTGACAGTCGCGTTAGGTCGCTTGCGTAAGCTGAATATGGGTCCTGAATATCTAGGTGCGTTTACCGTGGGTGACCAATTATTATGGGGTGCTGCTGAGCCATTACGTCGTATGCTGAATATCATCCGTGAGCAAAATGCTTAAGCTAAATATCTAAACAATGTTCTTAAACATCAAGAAAAAAGACAGCAACCGCTGTCTTTTTTTATGACCATCAACTTTTCAAAATCTGAACAATTGGTATTATTTTGGCTGATAAGCTATCATCACTTCATTACGGCGCATAAACGGCAGTGTCCATGGCGGATTATAACGGGCCAGCTCAGGCTCACCTGTTATCACTAAGTTTTGATCTTGCATCCAAGTCCGTAGCGCTTCCGTTTTTTCTGCGACTTTATCTTCTCCTGCCCACCAAGAAAACTTAATGACGCCATAAGTCTGTGCCGGCACTTCGATAATCTTAACATTTGGATTATTAGGTTTTGGTAACGTTTGCATAGTGTATTGGCTTGGCATGGTGAACTGTACGCGCCATTTTCCATCACTCTGTTGCATACTCACTGGTGCTGTCATCGCAATTTTTTGTGACGCATCATTATTACTATTCGCTTGCGACTGCATGGTGACCGGTGCTGTCATACTAATCTTGCTACTCTCACCACTTGGCGCTGTGTTATTACCAAAGATATAATCTGCTAATGTTTTAAATCCTTCGCGACTAGCCGCACTTTGGTCACCTGTCACCCAAGTCTGGGCCACAAGCTGCTCATCGTAACGACGTAATTCAAAGTCATCCTCTTGCATTAATACGGTATAGTCCGGCTCTTCGGTAGCCATAGCTGCTCCTGATGTTAATAATAAACCACTTAATAGTAGGTAAGCTTTTTTAGTCATATTAGTTCTCCAATGTCCAAAACACCGAGTCTAATGATATTTTTTATATCATTGTTTTTTATATACTTTACCAACTACCCCATAATACTGTCTGTGTCTTTTGGTTATACCCTCATCATATCAAGTATGAAACTTGTTGAACTTATAGGGCTGAAACAACAGATATATCAATGACACATAAATATCCATGTCCAAAAAATCCACCAACAATGTTATAATTAGCGCCATTTTCATAGCTTAAATAGCGATTATCATATGCAATTTGTCTTACACAAAACGGCCAGCGGCGAAACACGTGCACGCCGTGGTACAGTTCATCTCAATCATGGCGACGTACAGACGCCTGCCTTTATGCCAGTCGGTACTTATGGCACGGTCAAAGGCATGTTGCCACGTGATATCGAAGCCATCGGTGCTGATATTGTATTAGGCAATACGTTCCATCTATGGCTACGTCCTGGTACCGAGGTTATCGACAAATTCGGTGGCCTACATAAATTCATGCATTGGGACAAGCCTATCCTCACTGATTCAGGTGGCTTTCAAGTATTTAGCCTTGGTGCCATGCGTAAAATTACTGAAGAAGGGGTTAACTTTAAATCTCCCATCGATGGTGCGAAGATTTTTCTATCACCAGAAAAATCTATGCAGATTCAATATAGCTTGAACTCAGACATCGTCATGCAGTTTGATGAGTGCACGCCATACCCAGCGACTCATGACGAAGCGCAAAAATCATTAGAGCTGTCATTACGTTGGGGACAACGCTGTGTGGATGAACACAAACGCTTAGGCAGCACCAATGCTCTGTTTGGTATCATCCAAGGCAGTATGTATGCTGATTTACGCCAAAAGTCGTTAGAAGGTCTGCTCAATATTGGTTTTGATGGTTATGCTATTGGTGGCTTGTCTGTTGGTGAGCCAAAAGACGAGATGATGAATGTCTTAGATTATATCCCAGATGCTATGCCCGCTGACAAGCCACGCTATTTGATGGGTGTTGGTAAGCCTGAAGACATCGTAGAAGCCGTTCGCCGCGGTGTCGACATGTTTGACTGTGTCATGCCAACTCGTAACGCGCGTAACGGTCATTACTTCGTCACAGGCGACACAGACAATGCTGGTGTGGTACGTATCCGCAATAGCCAGTATCGCAACGATGAAGGCCCATTAGACCCTGAATGCGATTGCTACACCTGTCAAAACTTTAGCCGTGCTTATCTGTATCACCTTAATAAATGCAAAGAGATGCTAGGTGCTCAACTAGCTACTATTCATAATTTACGCTATTACCAACGTTTGATGCAAAGTATTAGAGATGCGATTGAACAAGACAAGTTTGATGAGTTTGTCATCGAGTTTTATACCAAACGTGGTCAAACGGTTCCCGAATTAAACTTACGTTAATTCTGTTTAGTATTTACCATCGTTTATCTGTATCAGTTAAAATAAAAAAGGGCTTAAGAATAATCTTAAGCCCTTTTTTTGTGATAAGTCTTACTACTTCAGTGCACTCACAAATACAATAATGACTGCAAGTGGTGCCACAACTTTGACTATGAATTGCCAGATCTGAAACGCACCTCTAGACAATCCAAGCTCTTCTCTAATACTACGCTGATCCATTCTCCACGCAAGAAATACAATTGCTGCAAGACCTGTGAGAGGCAAGAGAAACTTACTGGTTAATTTATCTAAAGCATCAAAGATATTATTGCCCATAATAGTAAAGTCAGACCACAGATTGAACGATAGCAGTGCTGCAATACCTAGCAACCAGATTACGATACTTGCAACGATAGTCGATACGGTACGACTCATTGAGGTACGTTCTTCTAAAAACTCAACGGTTGGCTCAAGCAATGAGATTGCAGAGGTGATAGCCGCAAAGGTAATCAGTAAGAAAAATAGTGTGCCAATGATAGTACCTGCACCCATGCTACCAAACGCGATAGGCAAGCTGACAAAAATAAGACCAGGACCTGATGCAGGATCTAAACCATTGCTAAAGATAATTGGGAAGATTGCTAGACCCGCAGCCAATGCAATGACGGTATCCAAAATAACAACAGTACGAGCTGTCTTAAGTAAATTTACTTCACGGCCCAAATATGAACCATAAGCCACCATAATGCCCATACCAATAGATAAGGTAAAGAAAGCATGTCCCAGTGCGGCAATCATAACGTCTTCGGTCAGCTTGCTAAGATCAGGGGTAAATAAGTAAGCCACTGCATCACCAAAACCACCATTCATGACGTTATAGCCAACGATCACAAATAGAATCACACCCAATAATGGCATCAAAATCTTGGCAGCTCTTTCAATACCACTAGTCACGCCAATACCGACGATAATAGCAGTAACAGCCATAAATACAGTGTGCCATACTGTTAATGCACCAGCTGAAGCTAACATAGTATCAAAAGTGGCGGCGACTGAATCACTATCTTGACCAACAAAGCTACCTGTAGCAATTTTCGTCACGTAGTTGAGTGCCCAACCACCGATGACACTATAGAACGATAGGATTAAAAAACCACCTAAAACACCTGAAGCACCAATAATCTTCCAACTGCGCGACCTACCTTCACTTGCTGCAACATCAGCAAAAGTATTGACTGGGTTTTTTTGACCACGGCGACCTATCAGCCACTCAGCCACTAAAATCGGAAAACCTACCAGCGCAATACAAAATAAATAAGCAATAACAAAAGCTGAACCACCACTCTCACCGACCATATATGGAAACTTCCATATGTTTCCTAAACCAACTGCCGATCCTACTGCTGCTAATATGAAGCCAAAGCCCGAGCTCCACTGTGCATGTTCTTGTTTGTTGATAGCCATTTTTCCATCCTCATACTTCAAATAATGTCGCTGACAATCTTCCTTGATCACCATAAAAGCCAGTTATAATATTAAGCTATTTAGCAAGCGGCTCGCTATGAGATACTTAGCAACATTAAGAAAGAATTGTTTACATTATCATAAACGCTCAGTTTCTGCTAAGCGACCAAAAAAGTCAAGTAGTCACAAATATAAAAAGCCATAACTATTAGTTATGGCTTTCGTTGATTTTCTCTAGAGCTAACAAGAGTTTATCTAATCAAAAAAATTTGACTGATACTCATTTTGTGCGTATGTTTAACGCACTACGCCGCGACGGCTTTTTTGTAATGAGTCAATAAGTAATTGGATTTTTGGCTCTTTTATCAGCAAGTCGTTGTTTAATACTTCAAGTGCTTGTACGGTCGTCAAACCTGATCTAAAAATAACACGATACGCTTGGCGCAGCACATCAATAGTCTCTTTCGACCAGCCCTTGCGGCGCATTCCTTCGACATTAAGACCGTGAGCTTTGGCTGGGTTACCAGATACCATCGTAAAAGCAGCCACATCTTTTAAAATAAGACTCGCACCACCAATCAAACTATAGTCATCTACAGTACAGAACTGATGAAGACCTGAGTTTCCGCCGATGATGATATGATCGCCAATAGTAACGTGTCCTGCTACTCCGACATTATTAGCCAATACATTATGATCGCCAATCACACAATCATGCGCGACATGGGTATTCACCATCAATAGATTATGACTACCAATTTTGGTCAGCTCGCCATCCTGTGCTGTACCACGGTGTAAGCTACAGGCCTCGCGGATAGTATTATGATCACCAATTTCTAACCACGTGCGTTCGCCCGCATACTTTAGATCCTGTGGATCCTCGCCAATGCTTGCAAATTGATAAACTTGATTGTGTTGCCCGATACGAGTCAACTTAGTGACGACGACATGCCGATGCAAAACGGTATGTGCGCCAATCGACACCTCATCACCGACAATACAGTACGGACCAATAGTAGCGGTCTCATCGATCTGAGCGGACGGTGAGATGAGTGCTGTTGGATGGATCTGACTCATAATGTGGGCCTTTGTATCATCTAGTGCGAATAAATAGTGAAAAAATAGTCGATTTGACCTTGTTCAACAAACCAAAAACGGTGCTAATAATATATATAGTAATTGATGGTCATACTGATTGCACACTTCAACATAGTGCTTTAAAAGCAGTAGCTAACGGTGCTAGTTATAAACACGGTGATCATTAACTAATACTATTGCTCTTGACGGGCAATCATTATTTGAGCACTGGCAGCTAATTCGTCTTCGACATGTACGGTACAATCAAATTTATAAATACCACGCTTTTGCATCACTGTTTTAGCACGGATAATGAGCTGATCACCAGGAATAACTCGGCGCTTAAAACGAACTTTGTCGACACCTGCAAATAGATATAGATAACCATCTTCTGCGGTCAAACCAGCACTAATGAATCCGAGAACACCTGAAACTTGGGCCATGGACTCTACCATTAATACTCCTGGCATAATCGGCTCATCAGGAAAATGACCATTAAAAAACTCTTCGTTAACCGTTACGTTCTTAACACCAGTAATGCATTCTCCAGGTATACAGTCAATAACTTTATCTACCAACAAAAAAGGATAACGATGTGGCAAATAGTGCTTAAGCGTATGATACGTTAGTGGCAACTTAAGACCTTGTTCATCTAAGCTTTTAACATTATCATCATTTAAAATATCTATATCTGGGCGGCTCATAATGGCACTTCCTTGCTATGTGTTTAATATTTATAAGTTATATTGTTGTCATTTCACTAATCACGACCAAGCTGACGAAAGCGTACAGCAGCACGTCGCCAATTAGCCGTTGGCATTGCAGCCGTTCCAGAAGAATATGAACCAGCTGCTTTAATAGATTTGGTGACCATAGTCATCCCAGATAACGTCACATCATCTGTAATCTCAATATGACCTGTGATACCGACAGCGCCGCCAATAATACAGCGTTTACCTATACTGGTACTACCAGCGATGGCTGTTTGGGCCGCGATGGCCGTACCATCACCGATACGTACGTTATGAGCTACCTGTACCAAGTTATCAATAATAACATGATTACCAATAACCGTATCATTAATGGCACCACGGTCAATACAGGTCTGGCTACCGATTCTCACATGATCGCCAACCACCACACGCCCTAACTGAGCAATACGCTCCCAGCCTGTGGTGCTAGGATCACTAGTAGGTGCGAAGCCAAAGCCTTCTGATCCAACACTCGCACCTGCATGCAATCTAACGTGACTACCGATGATACAGTCATGCCCAATAACGACATTTGCTTTGATAACACAGTCAGTGCCTACAGTCGCATTATCCTCGACAATCACATGAGCAGACAATGAGCTATGCTTACCGATTTTCACATGCTCACCAATCATACAAAAAGGGCCAATACTAACCTGCTCATCAATAATCGCACTATCAGCAATCACAGCACTAGGATGAATGTTATGTGACAGTGATTGATGACCAAATAGCTGACTAGCACTCGCATAGGCCAAATAAGGACTTGCGACCACCAACGCTACAGCAGAATCTGGAGCTTGATCACGATAGTCTGCTGTGATTAATACTACTCCTGCTTGAGTACTCACAAGACTAGAAGCGTAACGTGCTCCTGACAAAAAACTCAATTGCTGAGGATTAGCAGTGGTCAGACTCCCCACCCCATCGAGCTCTTGACTTAATTGTTCAACATTAATTTCAGATTTGTTAGTAACTGGTTGATGCTGCTCAATCCGAGTAATAATCTGCTTTATCGTTATCATAGTGGCTATTAACGTTATTATGGATAAAGAAACTGCCAAGTTGAATAATCATCTTGGCAACCCTCTAATATCTGACGGATGTTGCGATCACAAAAATAGCAATTATATCTTTACTTGTATGATCTCGTGCTCTTATCCAAAGTTAGAATGTACTACCAATTTGGAACTGAACAGCTTCAGTCTCATCACCTTCTTTATCACCGATAGGTACGGCATAGCTCAGTGAAATTGGTCCAATAGGTGTATACCAAGTGACACCCGCGCCCGCACTATAGCGTAAGCTATTGTCTTGAGTGATTAAAGACACACCTGTATCTTCAAAGGTTTCATCTTCTTTTCCTGTGGTATCAAAGACCTGTCCACCCTCAGCAAATAATACTGGACGCACTTGATCTACCCAATCGCCTTTAAATGGCATTGGTAAAATCAGCTCGGCACCAAATGTAGCCAAGGCATTACCACCGACTTCCTCGCCACTAGTCACTATGTCGTTTTCAGCATAGTAATAATTTTCTGATCGAGGACCCAAGGTTGACGACTCATAGCCACGTACTGAACCGTAGCCACCTGCATAAAAGTTTTCATAAAATGGCAAGTCGTTACCGTAACCAAGCTTGGTATAGCCACGTGCGATAAAATCTTTATACAAAGGATAATAGACATTACCACTATAGGTTAACTTTTGGTAACTGGCATCACCAACCCCGATAGTGGCATCAATTGCATGGCTCATACCTTTAGTTGGAAATACTGGACGATCTAACGTGCTGTAATCCCAACCAAATAGTAAGTTGTAAGTTGTGTAGTCATTTTTAAAACTGGAGTCGCCACCATCATCGTAGTTTGTTTGCGTACCACCATCATCCAACAGTTCCTGAACATTAGATATCCCAAGGTACTTACCACCACGCACGGTTGTATTATCAATATTTAAACCCGCGCTAAGACGTTTGGTTTCATCGATTGGGTAGCTATAATTAAGAGTGGAACCAATGGAGTCAGTTACATAGTTGCTAACGTTGTCATCATCATATTTGGTCTTACGATAATAAGCACTAAGACCTTGAGAAACACCGTTTTCTGTAAAGTATGGATCAGTATAACCTAAGCTATAAGAATCATAGGTCTCTGAACGTGATAGCGCAGCTTGGACACGGTTACCAGTACCCATAAAGTTATTTTGAGTCAAATCTAGCTGGAATGTCACACCACCACTTTGTGAATAACCTGCAGCGATGGTTGAGCTACCAGAAGGCTGCTCTTCAACCACATAGTTGACATCAACTTGATCTGGTTGGTTAGGGACAGGTTTGACATCGACGGTCACACCTTTAAAGAATCCTGTACGCATCAAGCGTGTACGCGACAGCTGAATTTTGTCGTTAGAAGCAAGCGATCCTTCTAGTTGACGCATTTCACGACGAAGCACTTCGTCTTCAGTTTTGATATTACCCGTAAAGTTAATACGACGCACATAGATAGGTCGTGCAGGATCGATAAAATAATCAACCTCTACCATTTTAGTGTCATCATCGATACGTGGTACAGGTCTAACCTCTGCAAAATAATAGCCTTCGTTACCATAACGACTCTTAAGCGCTGCGGTCGTCGCATCTAGTTTGGCTTGCGAGTACTTTTCATTAGGGGCAAAAGTGACCAGCTCTTTCAATTCACTGTTATCAAATGTCGGCTTGCCCAAAAAGTTGACGTCACCAAATTGATATTGCTCACCTTCGCTCAGGCTTACCTCAATAAATACACTGCTTTTATCTTCACTGATATTCAGCACTGCATTATCTACTGCAAAACGTACATAACCATCATTTTGATAGAGTGCTTTTAAATTCTCCAAACTGGCCGCCAATTTTTCTTGTGCATAACGATCAGACTTAGATAGTAGACGAGTCCAAGAAGATTCTTTTACCGCAAACACGTCTTTGATTTCTTCATCACTGAAGTGCTCATTACCAATGACATTAATATCAACAACTTTAGCAGGATCACCCTCAATAAAGCGCACATCTAGCTTGACACGATTGCCATCAAGTACGGTCTGATCTACTTCGATATTACTATTATAGTAGCCTTGACTTATATATTGCTGCTGTAGCTCGTTGGCTACGCCTTGTAGTGTCGATTGTTTGAGCACATCACCAGCAGATAAACCAGCATTTTCTAAACCTTGCTCAAGCCCTTCTTTTGGAATAAGCTTATTGCCTTCAAAGGTCACCTCAGCAATGGTCGGGCGTTCTACAACGTCAAATCGCAACTGACCGCCTTCGACACGGCTTTGAATGTCAGCAAAATTCTCAGTCGCATATAGCGCCTTAATACTAGCAGCCAAGCTACTATCACTAACCGTATCTCCTACCGTAATCGGTAGAACCGGATAGAGGCTATCGGGGGTTAGACGTTGTAAACCATTGAAACCGATGTCAGTCACTACAAATTCTGCAGCCTGTACCGGCATACTCATCATTGTTACAACTAACGGCAACCCTGCCGCGCTCATAAATAAAGGCGTACGCATAAACACTATCCGTCAATAAAAAACTTGCTTAAGTTAAGTTAAAAAGCACATATTGTCCAGCCCATCGCATATGAAGTTTCGCACTCATACGTGGGAGACTCAGAATACTTTATATAAAATGCATCACAAAATAAACTAAAAATTACGATTAGTACAGAGGATACAGTACAAATCATTGGCACCTATTAGATCAAAAACCAAGCCATAATAGCCGTAAAACCATTAGTATATAATGCCTTATCACTTATATTAGCTATCATTCAATCAAAATAGCCGACTAATATCATTACCAATTGCTAACACCATGAAACCTGCCAGCAAGAGTAAACCAATATTTAATCCTACCATTTGCACCCCTTCTGACAGCGGCTTACCACGAACCAGCTCAATAAAGTGATAGACAATATGACCGCCATCTAATACAGGAATAGGCAAAAGGTTTAAAACTGCTAAGCTTAAGCTAATCAATGCTGTCGTAGACAATACCATCTGCCAACTGATATCAAAGCTTTGCTTAGCGACTTTTGCAATGGTAATCGGCCCTGATAAATTATCCAAACCAATCATACCTGACAGCATTTTCCCCATAGAACTTACCGTCATGACGGCTAACTGTTCGGTTTTTTCAAACGACTTGACCAGTGATTCACCAGGACCATAGACCACCGTGGTTTTATAGGCATCAGGAATAACAATCTCAGACTGCTTCACCATAGCGCCTATTTGTCCGTAATCATTACCTAAATTGTCTTTTTTACCTTGTGGCATAATCTTAAGCTGCACAGGCTTTCCATCACGCAATACCGTAAAATTAAGTAGCGTTTCAGGATTATCACGCACGATGCGTGTCATACTAACCCAGTCTTTAATTTCAGTATTATTGATAGCCGTAATACGGTCGCCCACCTGCATACCCTGAAGGCTGGCGGCACCATCAGCGCTCAAATCACCCACTATCGGCGCAATATCTGGTTGCCATGGTAGCATACCAAAACTTGTTAACGCGTCTTTTCCTTGTGCAGCACCTTGCATAAATTGCTGCACGGGCGCTTGATATGTTTTGATGGTATTATCAGTCTGAACGTCTGATTGCATCGTGACACTCACATCATCTGTCTCACCCATACGTCCAGCCAGACGGTAATTAATACCTTCCCATGTCTGTACTTCATGACCATCAATCGCCACAATCTTATCACCAACAGGCAGCTGTGCCATGGCAGCTGGTGTATCTGGTAGTACTTGTCCAATCTTAGTTGCCAGCTGTTCTGATGGTGTCATAAACAATACCCAAAACAGGGCAATTGCAATAACAAAGTTCATGATAGGACCAGCCGCCGCAATCGCAATTTTTTTCAATGGATGCTGGTTATTAAAAGCTAGATGCTGCTCGTCTTTGGCAACTTCACCTTCACGCTCATCAAGCATCTTGACGTAACCACCGAGTGGCAGTGCCGAGATACGATAGTCAATACCGCTTTTTTTACTCGTCCAACCAAAGAGTTTAGGTCCAAAGCCAATAGAATAAGTCAGCACTTTTACGCCGCAAAGCCGTGCTACGATATAGTGACCCCACTCATGTAAAGCAATGAGCGGACCTAAGACAAATATTGCTGCAAGGAGGGTTAATAAAAAGGTCATGATTGGTTTCCAGCGTTTTATCTAAACATCTTCGATTCAGTATTAAAAATCAACAATTACACTAACTTTGCCACAAGCTTGTCTGTCAAATGGCGTGCTATCTTATCAATCGCTAGAATGTCATCTATATCAGCTGTATCATTCAATGGTGGCAGCTGTATATCATACAAGGATTGTTCATTAATATCAGCAATATCAGTCAAACGAATCTTTCCCTCCAAAAACGCAGCCACGGCAATTTCATTGGCAGCATTTAGCACGATAGTCGCCTGTGTACCCGCTTTCATTGCCTGTCTGGCCAAACGCAAACACGCAAATTTTTGCAAATCAGGCTGAACAAACTCCAACCCACTAAGCGCATATAAATCTAACGGCTGCGAACCACTATCAATCCGATCAGGATAACTGAGTGCATGAGCGATGGGTGTCTTCATGTCTGGGCTGCCCAACTGCGCTAAGTAGCTACCATCGCTATATTCTACCATTGAGTGAATGATGCTTTGTGGATGAATGACCACATTTATTTTATTTTCAGGCAAATCAAACAAGTGACAAGCCTCAATTAGCTCCAAACCTTTATTCATCATTGTTGCAGAGTCGACAGAGATTTTTTGACCCATCGACCAATTAGGATGCTTAACCGCTTCAGCGACACTTGCTTGTTGCATTTGAGCAAAAGATTGTCCTAAAAATGGCCCACCAGAGGCCGTCAGCCATAACTTACGCACGCCATGACTAGACTGATGAATTTGCATATTGTCTTGCTGAATGGCGAGTGGTAGGCACTGAAAAATAGCATTGTGTTCTGAATCGAGAGGCAATAAAGTGGCATTGTGAATTTTTACCGCATTCATCATTACTTGCCCTGCCATTACGAGGGCTTCTTTATTGGCCAGTAAAATACGTTTACCTGCACGAGCGGCAGCTAAAGTAGAAGGTAATCCAGCGGCACCCACGATAGCCGCGACCACCGTGTCAGCTTGCGAATCGGTTGCAATATCTATTAGCCCTTTTTCACCGCCCACGACATCGATATCAAGACCCGCGGCACTAAGACGCTGTGCAAAATCATCGATAGCAGCGCTTGGCACACTGACACGCTTGGGCAAAAACTGCTGGCAAAGCGTCAATAGCTTGTCTAAACGATGATAGCCTGATAAAGCGTAAACCGAGTAATGCTGTGGTTGCGCCGCCAAGATTGCTAACGTGCTATCGCCTATCGAACCTGTCGCGCCTAGTACGGTGATGCGTTGCGTCATAACCATTAATGCCTATGAATAATACGGTGAAAATAAAAGAAGTAACTAGGGTGTGTCCTCATTTTAAAAATGGTGATAAAAATGAGATAAATTGTCGTCAAACAAGGAAAACAGCGCAGATAATATCGAGATATTAGTCAGCTATTTGACGCCGTTTGGCAAGATTTAGCCATTTTTAACCTATTTAGATGGCTATCGATTGAATTGAGGACACGCCCTAGCGTCTGTTGAATATTTAAATATTAGGGCTGCTGATTGCTAAAAGTGCACCAAACTAGGCGCAAGCCGATGGTAATATCGAGACCTTATCTAGAGCTAGGGTTGCAACAAGGTTTGGGATGGTTTTAGCATCAGCCTTGAGAACGGATCAAGCAAAGAGACGCTTTGCCTATTCACAAAGTAAGCGCTGTTTTGTTCGAGTGCGGGGGTCAGTACCATATATGAATGTTCAACAGCCCCCAATATAATCTTGCTACCTTATACGACAATCAAACCAAAGTGTTGTATCGCCCAAAAACCAAGCGCAAATATCGGCGTGGCAGACAATAGCGAGTCGATACGATCAAGTATACCACCATGGCCTGGGAGAATTGTGCCTGAATCTTTGACATCAGCACGGCGTTTGAGCATCGACTCAAACAAATCACCGAGTACTGAAGACAAGATTGTTAGCGCTGATAACGCCACAAAGGCAATTAGCGGTATACCTGTTAGCTTTAACTGAAAGACACTAATCGCAACAACGACGATCAAGCCTGTAATCAACCCACCAGCCAACCCTTCCATGCTCTTGTTGGGTGAAACGTTCGGTGCCATCTTACGGCGACCAAGCTTGCGTCCTACAAAGTAAGCACCACTGTCCGCACACCAAACCAATAAGAAAACATAAAGCAGCCACCATGCCGACAACTGCCACAGATAAAACATAGCCGTAATCGCTGCCGTTAATATCACAGCGCCCATCAAAGCCAGTTTTTTACCGTACCAATTGGTATGAGTTGGAAATACTCTGACCCAAGATAACGCCATCAACCATATAGCGAGCGATGCCACCCACCAAAATAGCCAAGTCACTTTAAGCATGAGTGATACTAAGGTCAGTACAAGGACTAGCAACACAAATACAACTGGTTGACGCCATTTAGGCATCAGCTTAGTCCATTCATGAGCTGCGATAATAACGCCAATCGCTAACAGCGGTGCAAATAAAACAGGGCTTTGGCTCGCAAACATTGCAATACCAACGATAATAACGAGAACTATTGCCGTCTTAATTCGTTGCCACATACTTATTGAGCCTTATAATAATGAATAACGCATGATCAAAAGGTGCATTATAGCAGCTAATCTACAATAGCCCACTAATAGCAATCAACACCTCTTAAGCGGTTTATTATTCCATAAACAAGCGGCATTGACCACGTATAGGGCAGCGGCTTTACAAGATACTTTTGCACACATACTAAATGAACGCTTTAAATAAGAAATTTTCTCAATAATTACTAGGGTTGTTTAACCCCTGTCCTAATGACTGTCTTGCTCTATGACCAGCTGTTCACTGGTTTTGCCAAAGCGGCGTTGACGCTGGGCAAACTCTGTTACCATCGTTGCCAGCTCGTCTGCACTGAAATTCGGCCATAATGTTTGAGTAAAAAAGAGCTCTGCATAGGCTGACTGCCATAACAAAAAATTAGAGATTCGATACTCACCGCCTGTACGTACTAGCATATCTACTGCTGGCTCATCTGCCAACTGTACGTACTCATTAAGCATTTCTTTATTGATATCTTCAGCACGCAACTGACCTAATTCTACCTGCTGCGCTAGCTGTTTTGCAGCATTAGCAATATCCCATTGACCACCATAACTGATAGCGATAACCAAAGTCATTGCATCAAAACCTGCCGTTTTTGCTTCAGCATCGGCCATCAACGCTTGTAAGTCAGCACTCAGCTGACTACGGTCACCGATAAAACGCAGGCGAATACGATATTCATGCATGCGTGGTATCTGCTCATGAATAGTCGAGGCCAACAATTGCATTAACAGTGCCACCTCACTGGGTGGACGTTGCCAATTCTCACTAGAGAAGGCAAAGACGGTCAATACCTCGATACCCACATCCACACAATACTCGACGATGGGGTCTAGTGCATCTTTACCAGCGACATGCCCTTGGCCTTTTCCCAAATCATGGGCTTTACCATAGCGATTATTGCCATCCATAATGATAGCGATGTGGCGAGGGAGAAGTGTCGGAATAGAAGCCGAAGCGGCTGACGTGGACATAGGCGAACTGGCTTATTATTAAAGTAAGAGGATAATAACGTGTGCGATGATGATTAAAAAGCGTCAGAGGAACAATTCACAAATTTCTCATAATTCAGCCATCAGGCTTTTCATACTTGCACAATTAATACTTACACAATGATAAACAGCCAATAGCATTGGCAAATTGGCTGCTTATTATGGAGAAACAACTGAATCACTCTATGCCATAAATGACAGAGAAACCAGTATTTAAACGTCCATCAAATCGCTTTCTTTTTTAGTTAAGCTTTTATCAATGGTTTCGATATATTTGTCAGTAATTTTTTGGATATCATCACTAGCACGACGTTCTTCATCTTCTGATATTTCTTTTTCTTTTGCTAAATCTTTAATATCATTCATCATATCACGGCGAATATTGCGAATAGAAACACGGCTATTTTCTGCCTCTCCACGCGCAAGCTTTTGCATGTCGCGGCGCGTTTCTTCTGTCAATGCTGGCATCGGCACACGAATCACATCAGCGGTCATTGGGTTTAGACCCAAATCTGCTTCGCGAATGGCCTTATCAATCGCTTGTACCATAGTACGGTCAAACGGCTGAACCAGCAGTGTACGTGAGTCTTCTACGTTCACACTTGCTACTTGGTTGAGAGCTGTATCAGAACCGTAGTAGCTGACCATCACACCTGACAACATGCCTGGGTGGGCACGGCCAGTACGAACTTTACTGAAAGTACTCTCAAGCGCTTCCAATGTCTTTTGCATGCGAGCTTCGCCGTCTTGCTTAATCTCTTTAATCATTATGTATCCTTATTTATCGCTATCGATAAATCGTTCATTGTTAGTAAATATACTTAGTAAATATACGTTGTCTAGTCGTGCTATCACTCGGGCTGGCGAGTATATAGTCGAACCACTCTTAAAGTGTTACGGCGTTAGACTCGCTTAGCCTACTACTGTAGTACTTGCGTTTGTCTGCCTCGCACCATTTTTAACATTGAGCGACTATAGGCTTTACATCAGGTTAATGATAAACACGTGTACCTTCATTTTCACCCATAATGACATTTAATAAGGCATTAGGCTTAGTCATATCAAAAACTTGTAGTGGCACGTTATGCTCACGGCACAAGGCAATAGCAGTTAAATCCATAACACCAAGTTTTTGCTCTAACACTTCGTCAAAGGTTAAACCGTCGTATTTTTTGGCATCCGTATGTAGGCTTGGGTCTTTGTCATAAACACCATCGACTTTGGTCGCTTTTAAAATCAAACCCGCTTCGATTTCGATACCACGTAAGCACGCTGCTGTATCCGTGGTGAAGAAAGGATTGCCCGTACCCGCAACGAAAATACAAACATCACCGTTTTTTAGATAACGAATCGCATTACGGCTGCTATAACTTTCTGTCACCTCGCCGATAGGTAGTGCTGACATCAAACGCGTTTTAATATTACGGCGCTCTAATGCATCACGCATTGCCAAACCATTCATGACCGTTGCCAGCATACCCATTTGATCGCCAGTGACACGGCCAACCAACCCTTCTTTTTGTAGTTGGGCACCGCGATATAAGTTACCGCCGCCGACCACGATACCAACTTGAACACCAAGACCACGCAAATGGGCAATAGACAAACTCATTTTATCGAGCACTTCGGTATCGATACCCATGTCTTTGCCACCAGCCAAAGCTTCGCCAGAGAGTTTTAGCAAAATACGAGAGTAACGCGGGTTTTTGTCAGACATGAGATCACCTTGTTATCATTAAATTATAATTAAAGTTATCGGTAAAATACAAACAGAGTTTGCCTTGGTGTTGACCACACTGCCATACTTGATGACAAATGGGTCACAAGGCTAAATTGCGTTAATTGTAGCAAAAACTGCCCTTTGTGGGGCAATTTTCACTGGCATATCGTATTCGGTTTTTAACCTTTATAGCTCGCAAACAAGTCATATTCGCTAGCTTCGTCAATAGTGACGGTCAAGAACTGACCGACTTTAACCCCTGCATTGATATCATCAACGTAAACATGACCATCGATTTCAGGTGCATCCGCATAGCTACGGCAAATTGCAATACCTTCTTCACTATCAATCTCATCGACCAATACCATTAAAGTTTTACCGATTTTTTCTTGTAACTTTTGCGCTGAGATATCTTGTTGTAGCGCCATTAAACGCTCATAACGAGATTTTTTAACGTCTTCAGGCACATGATCTGGTAAGTCATTGGCCACAGCCCCTTCCACTTCTGAATAGGTAAAGGCACCCACGCGATCAAGACGTGCTTCGACCAGCCAATCAAGCAAGCATTGAAAGTCTTCTTCTGTCTCACCAGGGAAACCAACAACGAAGGTTGAGCGAATAACGATATCTGGGCAAATATCACGCCATGCTTTGATACGTGCCAAGGTGTTTTCGCTATGCGCAGGACGTTTCATCGCTTTTAGGATGCGATGACTGGCATGTTGAAAAGGAATATCTAAATAAGGCAGGAGTTTCTTTTCGCCCATCAATTCCACGACTTTGTCCACATGCGGATACGGGTAAACATAGTGTAGACGTACCCAGATACCTAAGCCATTCAATGCTTGGCACAAGTCATAAAATTTCGACTTGAGTGGCATGCCATTCCAGAAACTGGTTTTGTACTTCAGATCTAGGCCATATGCAGAAGTGTCTTGTGAGATAATTAACAACTCTTTCACGCCAGCATTTTTTAGTGCCAAAGCCTCATTCATGACATTGTCAATCGGACGCGAATCTAAATCACCACGTAATCTTGGAATAATACAGAAAGTACAACGGTGATTGCAGCCTTCAGAAATTTTTAGATAGGCATAATGGCTGGGCGTCAGCTTGATACCTGCCTCATTAATCAAATCTATTTTTGGATCGTAGTTTTCATCCTTACTACTATTCGGCTTTGGAACATGTTTCGAAACCGCTGTAATCACTTCATCATATGCGTGCGCGCCAGTTACTGCGAGCACAGCGGGATGCATTTCACGGATTTTATCCGCTTCTTTACCCAAACAGCCCGTCACGATGACTTTACCGTTTTTGCTAATAGCCTCACCGATTGCATCCAGCGACTCTTGTACCGCCGACTCAATAAAGCCGCAGGTATTGACCACGACCAAATCCGCGCCCTCATAATCACTGGCTACTTGATAACCATCACGGCTCAGCTCAGTGATGATGCGCTCGCTATCCACTAGCGCCTTTGGGCAACCTAACGAAACAAAACCAACTTTTGGTGCTGCGCTGACAGGCATAGCAGCAGTGACATTAGCAGCCGTGGCTGAAGTAGCATGGCTACTTTGCTCAACGCTACGATTTTGGTTATGATTGGCTTTATGATGGCTGGCTTTGGTTGGATTGGACTGGTTCGTATCTACCTGACTGTCTTGCGCTATTGTTGGCTTAGCAGGATTAAAAACAGTTGCGGTGTCTTTTAATGTAGAATTTGTTGGAGTAGAAGCTGGCTGTGAGGTAGTAATAGTCGTGTTAAGCGACTTGGTAGAAGTTTTGGACATGGCTGACCTTGCTAGAGATAAAATGGCTGTGCGCATTGTACGTTTTTTTTGCAAAAATCGCTAGTTTTGCCGCTCTATAGTGTTGATTTATGGTTAAATATTATCTTGAACATCTTTTTTTAGGCATTGACTCATGGCAAGAAATTTCACAACCGCAAAATCCACACCTGATTTAGCATTTATATCTCAGCATTTATTTACGGCTATTTTATGGGTCAATGAAGAGTTGTCTATTACGTGGCTCAATGCTCAGGCCGAGCAACTACTGGCTATCAGTAGTGGAAGGCTGCTCAATCAACCTATATTAACGTTATTAGCACCCCAAGAGTTAAACCCAAAAGATAGTAATATTCCTAATAATGATGATGTCGATGCCCAAAACTGCTCCTTAACCGAACGATTTGAGCAAGCAAAACTGTATCAGCAACCCTTTATCGATCATGACCATGTTGTAAACACACAGCTGAACGGTTATTTGTCATTTTCCGTTGACTATAGTGTCACTCCTGTCATATACGAGCAGCAGACCTATTTTATTATTGAAATGTGGGGCAAAGATCGACAAAGCCGTATATCAGAAGAACAACGTCAGCAACAACAATATGGTGTGGCTCGTCATATGCTACGGTCAGTTGCCCATGAAATAAAAAACCCGTTAGCAGGTATTCGCGGTGCTGCACAATTATTGCAGCGACAATTTATCAAGTTCAGTGACACCTCTATTCTTAATAGTAGCGCGTCAACTGCCTCAAACCATACAAATACTGCTCTGAATCATAAAAACTTGCAAAAAACCACTGACAAACTACGTGGTTATACCGATATTATTATCTCAGAAACTGACCGTCTAACGCATCTTGTTGGACAGTTTTTGGGCTCTAATCAACTCCCAAACTGGCAAACGATTAATGTTCATGAACCGCTAGAGCATGTATTGTCTTTGGTGATGAACCAATATCCACAATTAACGCTACAGCGAGATTATGACTTATCACTGCCTGAATTATGTGCAGATAAAGATCAATTAATTCAAGTGTTTTTAAACCTGATCAACAATGCTTGTGAATCCATGACTGAGTTTGAACAAACCTTGCAACAACAAAAAATATCCGAAACCAAAGTATTATCTTCGATCAATACTAACAGTGATGACCAAATAGATTATCAGCCAATACTTCACATTCAAACACGTATTGCTTTTCAACACACCATCGTTGGGCAACAGCACAAACAAGTTCTGCAAGTTAACATTACTGATAACGGCTCAGGAATTGACCCTGAATTGATCGGGCAGATATTTTTTCCTATGGTGACAAGTCGTGCTGCTGGCACTGGATTAGGGTTATCTATCGTACAAGATATTATTAGCCATCATCGTGGTATGATTGATGTTAGCTCAACACAGGTACAAGGTGAGCAACAAACACGTTTTACCTTATACCTGCCGTTTCATTGATTAATTACTGAAGCACAAATAACTTTGCTATTATTACTTGATACAGCTACTAGGGCGTGTCCTCATTTTAAAAATGGTGATGAAAATGAGATAAATTGCCGTCAAACAAGGAAAATAGCGCAGATAATATCGAGATATTAGTCAGCTATTTGACACCGTTTGGCAAGATTTAGCTATTTTTAACCCATTTAGATAACTATCGATTGAATTGAGGACATGCCCTAATTAACCAAGAGATTAACAAAGCCAATTAATACTACCAAGTCGTAAATGACCACATCATAACTCTGAACCAACTCATTGCTCATTAGGCCTAATACATGACTGAATATAGTGAAAAGCATAAACCTAAAAGCGATAATCAGACGGCAACCGATCAACTGATAAATGATCAAACAATAAAAGTAACGGTCAATAACAACCCCGAACTTGACCCCGCAACGTTATGGCTTATCGATGATGATGCCGCCTTAAGAATGGTGTTGGCAGATACGTTTGAAGATGCAGGACTGACGGTTATTAGCTTTACCCAAGCACAAGCTGCGTGGGCACGTCTCAACGATATATTGCAAGAAAATGAGTCACAGGTGCAACTGCCCGATGTGATATTGACTGATATTCGTATGCCGATGATGGATGGGCTGTCTTTTAGTGACTGGGTGCATCAGCACTTTCCTAAGCTGCCTATTGTCATCATGACCGCACACTCAGACCTAACCTCTGCTATTAATAGCTATCAAACAGGTGCCTTTGAATACTTACCCAAACCGTTTGACTTGGATGATGCCGTTGCAACCATTTATAAAGCCATTAATTATCAGCCCAATCTGACCGCGACCACTTACGCAGTCGACGCTAATACATCTAACACCAATGCAACGACTGATTATACTGCTGAGAGCGATACTGAATTTGATGTAAAGGTTGAACCTACTGGACAGACTCATCCAACAAGCACATCTAATGACACCAAAAAGAGCAAAGCAGCTAAAACTAAAGTCAAAAATAATACCAACCCTGTTATCAGTACAAACCAAAACATTAATGACAACCCTAGCGGTATCATAGGCCAATCACAAGCTATGCAGACGGTGTTCCGCGCGATCGGCAGATTGGCACACTCACCTATTACCGTTTTAATTACGGGTGAATCAGGAACCGGAAAAGAATTGGTCGCCAGCGCGCTACATCAACATTCACCGCGTAACCAACAACCTTTTATCGCTCTCAATATGGCTGCTATTCCACACGACTTGATCGAATCTGAGCTATTTGGCCATGCAAAAGGAGCGTTTACTGGTGCGACGACCACACGACCAGGGCGCTTTGAGCAGGCTGATGGCGGTACATTGTTTTTAGATGAAATCGGTGATATGCCATTTAGCACTCAAACGAGATTGCTACGCGTATTAGCAAATGGCGAGTTTTATCGCGTGGGTGGACAACAGCCAATCAAAGTAAATGTGCGTATTATCGCTGCCACTCATCAAAACTTAGAAGAGTTAGTCAAACAAGGTAAATTCCGTGAGGATTTGTTTTATCGCCTCAACGTTATCCGTCTACCACTGCCACCGCTACGCACGCGACGCGAAGATATTCCTGCGCTAGCGACTTATTTTATGAAACGTGCTGCTGAGCAGATGGACACCGCACTAAAGCAGTTACATCCGATGGCTGTACAGATTATGCAATCTTTTGAGTGGCGCGGTAACGTCCGTCAATTGGAAAATGTTTGTCTATGGTTGACTGTCATGGCAACTGGTGACACCGTCATGCCTGAGGACTTGCCACCAGAACTGCTCGAAAATGCTTCATCTAATCTAGAACAATATCAAGAACAACAATCATATAGCGATAACGTGAGCTCCCAAAGCCAAATCAATCAAGAACAGCCTATATCTGCTGTTCCAAGTTGGCAGCAGGCGTTGGCTATTTGGGCCGAACAGGTGCTGCAGACAGGAGAAACAGATATTTTGCAAACGGCCACACCTGAGTTTGAACGTGTTTTACTGACAGCTGCGCTCAAACATAGCGGAGGTAAAAAGATAGCTGCAGCCAACTTGCTCGGTTGGGGACGTAATACACTAACCCGTAAATTACAGCAATTAGAGATCACTACGCCAAAGGAACAGAGAAATAGTGAATAAAAGTACAAAAACTGTTATTTAAAACAATAGTAATATCAATTATTTATAATAAATTAGCAAAAAAAATATTAAATAATTAAAAATAAATGCAAATAGGGGTTGCCAAAATATTCAAACTCTATATAATAGCCAACCACTGAGACGCACTACCGAATCAGTTAACTATCTCTATATGGTGTTTGAGTTTAAACACTAATAATGATAGAGTAACGAAAATGGGGCTGTGGCGGAATTGGTAGACGCACCAGATTTAGGTTCTGGCGCCGCAAGGTGTGAGAGTTCGAGTCTCTCCAGCCCCACCATTTTCGGATAGTGATAAAAGTTCTCAAACCTATACTAGACCTGCTTTCGAGCAGGTTTTTTTATGTCTGCAATTTGAGTCTAATCCCACGATGGGATAGATCGTGGGATAGTATAATTTGCAATAATATCCTGAGAGTCTTACTTTACGTGCATTTGGCAGGTTTTTTATAACTTTAGATCTTACTGTGCCGTGGGATAGAAATAGTTTTTTACCTATATTTTCTCAAGTAAATTTTACGAAAAACATCTCACTGAATTTAACAAATAAAACAGCCATACAAACTATAGCTTATATGGCTGCTTCATTATGCTGTGTAGAATAGTTTGCTCTAACTTTAAATTCTGCACTGTAGGTTCTGATCTTCTTGGTATAGTAAACTCAAATTTATACGCTTAGTTTATCAAGTTAGTTGTACGGTTTCTTCAGCATAGCTCTATCTTCTTAGTAGTCGAGTTATACCTATAATTTACAATCTGCCCGCTCACTATCAAATCAATCGCTGTGTTTATCTGCTCTAAAGGCACACTGAACCATTCTCTAGGTTTGCACATATTACCTTGCAAATCTGCAACTTCAACATCGATACAAACATCTTTAAATACGGTATGTACTAAGTTTTCAAACTTTTGCGTATTCATGTTATAGCACTCATAGCTGGCAACAACTTCGACTGGAGCCATTAAATAAGTAGGCTCATTGGCAGCATTTGCAATACGCTTTTTAACTGGTGTGCGTGAATAGCCTATTTTAAATAGATTGGGTATGGCTTGGATGCGAGAGTCTTGGCTTTGACTGCTTAAAATATAAATAAAGCCAGCCGACTCATCATCCTCGTTGATATTTTTGATATCAGCAAAATACTCACCAACAGGAGAGACTATTTTACCGTCAGCATAAAGGGCCTTAGCAAGAGAGCGGTAAAGCATATTTGATTCTGTGCCATTTTCAAATATACAGCGTGTTCTTCCGTCCTTTCTAAACCGTTTACCGTTTACTGTTTTTGCGTCACTACTAAACTCTACTTCCTCTAGATAAAGCAATACGCCACTCAAGATATAAAACTCACCAACTACTAAGTTTTCACCTTTATCATTAAACTCAATAATCTTACGTTGACCACTGTTGAGCTGTTGCTGAACAATAGGAAACAAGTCTTTATATTTATCAAAATCCTTACATGATTTACGGCGAGCGACAAAGTCAGTCTCAGCACGTTTATCTGCCTTAATATGCTTGATGTTAAAAATACTCTGATCAGAGTCACCGAGTAAGCCAAAATCATCATCTTCAAAGATATCTTCAAATGAATTGATCTCTCTTTCAACCAGTTCAGGTTCTTGTGCAGTGACTTCATGCGTAAGTGGTAACAGGTTAAATTCATCAAAATCCACTAAAGCACGGCACTGCTCATCGTTGTTCTTAATAGACTCTAAACGCTTGAACAGCATAAGCTCACTAATATTTGCCATATTATTTTCAGGTAAACGCTTATTAGTGTT